>NZ_KB731325.1:11005-195860 GCF_000353285.1 Leptolyngbya boryana PCC 6306 | reverse complement strand
CATCCAAACATTCAATATCAAACAAATCGCGGGTGATCTCAGGACTATCAGGGTGAAGGTATTGTTGTTGAGGAGCGGTCGCGAGAATCGCTTTTGACGGTTGGCTCTTTGAGCAGATGATAGTCGCGACAGCGAGTAATATACGTCATCTGGCGCTGTTGCAGAAGGGTAACATAGTTCGCACCACCATACAGCCCATCTAAGAGGGTGTTTGAAAAGCCGGAGTCGGTCAAATTTTATGCCAATCGCCTGACCATGATCCGAATCATTGCTAAGTAAATCCAAGTTTCTGAAGTTTCTGGAAGTAACTCATAGTCTCGAACTAAGCGACGACAGTGCATCAGCCAGCCCAGAGTTCGTTCAATCACCCAGTCAGAATACCGCCCTAAACCCGAAGGACTCAGTTTGCCCTATTGTAAGTATTGAAGGGTTGTTGCGGTTAGTGATTTTCGTGGCACAGCACCGGGCAACTCAGGACTTAGACGCACAAGCAGGTGTCGTATGCCAGGACAGCCCATTCCCCCCCGTCTCAACCGCCAGCAGTCCATCAACTGTGGTTTCAGTTATCCCTTGCCCAACGCCAACGATTAGTAGCCGTTCTCACCGAGATGATGAGCGCTCAGATCACTGCTCTGGAGCAGGAGGAACATCATGAATCCTAAACGTGAAGCTCACAACCGCCGCTCTGAGAAGATTGACGATCTGCATCTCGACCGATTAGCAGTTGTCTATGTGCGACAATCAACCCTCCAACAAGTCCTAGAGCATCAAGAATCAACCCGACTTCAGTATGGCTTGGTAGATCGCGCAGAAGCGTTAGGTTGGCAGCGCGAACGTGTGCTGGTGATTGATGAAGACTTAGGCAAGTCAGGAACAACTGCCGTGGGGCGCAGCGGGTTTCAGCGCCTAGTGGCAGAGGTCAGCCTGAACCATGTGGGACTAATTCTGGGCATTGAAATGTCGCGCCTCGCACGCTGTTCGAAAGACTGGCATCAATTGCTGGAAGTCTGCGCGTTGTTTAGAACATTGATTGGCGACCTCGATGGGATTTATGATCCGAGTCAGTACAATGACCGATTGTTACTCGGACTCAAAGGTACAATGAGTGAAGCTGAACTTCATGTCCTCAAAACCCGTTTGCTCGAAGGCAAGCTCAATAAAGCTCGACGTGGAGAATTGCCATTCGACCCACCCATCGGGTATCTCCGTCGCCCGTCTGGAGAAGTGATTTTTGACCCCGATGAGCAAGCTCAACAGGTGGTGCATTTGATTTTCCGAAAATTTGAGGAAATTGGGACGCTGAACGGAGTGCTACGGTACCTGGTGCGAGCGGACATTCAAATTCCAGTGCGAATTCGTGAAGGGATCAATCGTGGCGATTTAGAGTGGCGCAAACCGAATCGAATGACCTTACAAAATCTATTGAAGAATCCAGCTTATACGGGTGCGTATGCCTATGGTCGTCGGCAGCAAGACCCGCGCAAACAACAACCTGGGCGACCGAAAACGGGACGGGTTGTGAATGCACCGGAAGATTGGCACGCTCTAGTGTTTGACCAATTTCCAGCCTATATTAGCTGGGAGCAGTATCAACAGAATCTAGCACGCCTCGCAGCCAACCAGTCCCGTGCTGAAACTATTGGAGCGGCTCGTCATGGAGCAGCTTTACTCTCTGGCTTGCTGGTCTGTCAGTACTGTGGTTGCCGCATGACTGTGCATTACAGTGGTCAGGGAAAAACACACGAATACCTATGCAATCGGCGGTTGAAGGACTATGCCGACAGAGGCTGCCAGCACATCGCAGGTCGTTCGCTCGATGTTGCTATCACTCAACAAGTGCTGCAAGCATTAGAGCCTGCGGCACTAGAACTATCCCTGCAAGCGGCTCAATCTATTGAGCAAGAGCGGACTGAACTTGATAAGCTGTGGCAGCAAAAATTGGAGCGCGCAAATATCGAAGCTGAGCGATCTGGACGGCATTACCGACAGGTTGAACCTGAAAATCGATTAGTCGCCCGTCAACTTGGAAAAGAGTGGGAAGCAAAGCTTGCTACAGTAGAACAAGTACAGGAAGATTATCAGCGTTTTTTAGCTCAAGAGCCGCTGACGCTATCCGAGGTCGAACGCAGTGCTATTCGACAACTTGCACAAGATATTCCGACCTTATGGAATGCAAATACAACAACGAACGCTCATCGCAAAGAAATCATGAGGCAATTGATCAATCGGATTGTCGTCGAAGCACAAGGACAAAGTGAACAGGTAAAACTGGTCATTGAATGGTTAGGCGGATTTCAGAGTGAGCAAATTGTCGTTCGTCCGGTCGCCAGCTTTGAGCAGTTAAGTTACTATCCGCAATTGTGTCAACAAGTTCAAGCATTTGTCGTACAGGGACTTGATGCCGCAGCAATTGCTGCGCAATTAAACCAATCAGGCTTCCGTCCGCCTCGATTACAAGGGGGCTTTAGTCATCAAAGTACATTGGAGCTATTACGACGGTTAGGCTTGCATCAGCGCCGTCCGAAAGGATATAACAAAGAGCCGCTTGCCGATGGAGAGTGGTGGATTCCGGGTCTGGCACGTCAGATTGGCATTCCCGATGGCACACTGTATCAGTGGGTAAAGCGAGGCTGGATTGAGGGACGCAAGCAGGAAAAACCGCCCTATCGCTGGATTATTCGAGCAGACGAAGCTGAAATTGAGCGGCTCAACAAGTGCCGTCAAATGTCTTTTAGTGACCGAATGCGCCAACAGTGGCAAGGAGAAACATCAGTGCTTGCCCAATCCAACGAGAGTGACGATGAACGAACTTAGCAACAAAAGTTGCAATGCGATAGGTTTAGCTTGGAGAAGCAAATAATGAAACAACAATCTAAATCAACAGACTCGAAACATTCGGCTGAAAAAGTTGAGGTTTACAGCGGCAGTCTGGCTGGGTCATCTCCACCACCCACCGCTTTTTGAGTAGAACAAAGCCCTTGGTTTGTTCCGGGCGTAATACGACCTGGACAATCCAATGACAGACGGTGACCACCCAGTGCATAAAGGGAAAGCCATCGAAGCCGCCATCCACCCAAATCGTGTGTAGGCGAGACACAGCTTTGCCGCGTTGTCGCACCCGCTGGAGGACAGTTTTGCCGCCGGCGCGTTCTGGGGTGCTGGCAGCAGTGACAAAGACCCGTAAGATCAATCCTAGCGTATCGACCGTGATGAATCGCTTGCGCCCTTTGATCACCTTACCTGCATCAAATCCGATTGCTGCATGCACTCCTGCCGCACTTTTCACGCTTTGGCTATCGACAATTGCTTCAGATGGGCTCGGAGAGCGCCCGACTTCGATGCGGATGCAGCGATAGAGACGGTCGTGAATGCTCAACCAGGTTCCATCCTTGCGCCAATTACGAAAGTAAGTGTAGACCGTTTGCCATGCTGGAAAATCTCCAGGTAACGCTCGCCACCGCACTCCTTCGACCAAAACATAAAAAATTGCATTGAGAATGTCCCATAAGTCTACTTCTCGCGGTCGTCCGCCAGGTTTTGCATCAGGTAGCAGGTCGCTCAACAATTCATATTGGGCAGGAGTGAGGTTACTGGGATACGATTTACTCATGTAGCTCTCTCGGTGCTGTGCTTTTACGTATTTACAGCTTATGACCGGAGAGCTTTTTTACAGCCTCAATTGTCTTTTAAAACATCCTCTAAGCGCAACAGCGCTGTCACGGGTGAAGTAGATCGCGCACAGTAGCGCTGAATTACGGTGCAAGATCGCTTGAGGTCTTCTTTCGAGTTACAGTTCCCAGCTTCTGCAAAGTTCCCCAACCATTCACGAGTATGTGCCTGCTCAATCGTGGTCCGAGTCCGAACGGCTTCCCCGCGTTTGCGTCCGGCATATCCTGGCTTACAGGCATTTCGACTTCGACGCTTCAGCACAGGATGAGTATTTTGAGTCAGTAACACTCGATGCCGAACAGCCTTCGTCGTGCCATCGACATCAAAGACCATCCATCGCTTGCCACTGCGGTCTGTCACGCCCAATTCTGGGTCGATGGGTGAGTGTTCAAGTAGGGCACTCTCAAAAAGTTCGCGTAAAGCTTCAACGGCATCATTATCGACATCAGCGAGGAATCGACTCAAGGTAGAAGCAACCGGACAATGCTGCCGACCCCAGACTGACATCAGCACAGATGCAACACTACTCAATTGTTCAAAAAATGCTTCTAAACTCGTCAAACCGCTCACCGCATAAGCTAGTAGTAATAGCACAAAGTCGCACACTTCATACTTGCCCATCCGTCCTCGATTCACATGCACCTGTTGCTGCAAGCGCTCTAGTAATCCACAGTGTTGCCAGTATTGTCCTAGCAGTAAAGCTTCTGCGAACCAAGTTGGAATGGCAGGATTGGCTTGCTCAGTGGTAGTCACTTCTAAACCTGCTACAGTAAGACTAACATTCTTTTCAGACATCGTTGCCTGCCTCCAAGCCGTGCAGTTGATATCTTTTTCTATCGCATACATTCATCCTTGAAACCGCTTCTACATCTCGCTCTTAGCGTTTCTTCATGCACTCCTTGCGCATCGCGTGGGGGTATTGTGCGACGATTACCGGTACTTGTCCACTTTTGGTGAAGCGAAGTTGCGATCGCGAACCAGCATAACGTGCTTTCTGGGTTTCGGACTGTTTGAATTCTCGGATTCACCAAAATTGGACAAGTGCCCAGCGACATTGGCGGGTGACGACAGCCAGGAATCCTGCCTCACTATCCGATCATACGTGTCGCGACAACTATGATCGAAGCTAAGAGCCAGACACAGCGCTGAATTCAGGCTGTTGTCATTTAGGAGTATTGTCTCTCGATCGTACTTTTAGAACAGGATTTCTGGCTGTCGTTCCGCCGATCATGCTTGTCATTTAATAGTTCTCAAACTACTTAACGGAGTAGTGCTAGTTAAATTGATGGATACCATTGAACGATAGCAAGCATCAAGAATGTATAGGAATTTGAATCACAAATTCTGTGCCTTCACCGATCGCTGATACCGCGCTCAATTGTCCTCCATGCTTCTCACGGACGATCTGATAGCAAATGGGAAGCCCCAATCCTGTCCCTTTGCCTTCCGGTTTTGTGGTGAAAAAGGCTTCAAAGATTCGCTGTTGTACTTCATACGGCATTCCAGCACCATTATCCTTGATCCGAATTACTGCATCGTTGTTTTCAATGCTGGTTTGGATAGTAATGCAATTGGGGTTTACTTCTAACTCTGAATAGCTCTTGCCTCGATTTGCTTCTTCTAGAGCATCGATCGCATTCGCAATTAAATTCATAAAAACCTGATTCAGTTGACCTGCAAAGCAAGGCACTTCGGGTAGATCACCATAGTCTTTGATCACTTGAATGGCTGGATGTTCGGGAGTTGCTTTCAAGCGATGCGAGAGAATCATGAGGGTCGAATCAATCCCTTTGTGCAGATCTGCAAGTTGTTTCTCGCTGCCATCCATACGGGAATAGTTTCTCAACGATTGCATGATCTCTCTAATTCGATCCGTTCCCAGTTTCATTGAGCTAATCATTTGGGGTAGATCTGCAATCAGAAAATCTAAATCGATCGCGTCAATTTCGTTCTCAATCTCTTTGCCAGGTTGAGGAAGAGCTTCACGGTATAGTTGGACTAACCCAATTAAATCTTCAACTGCCTGCTTTGTATGGTTGAGATTGCCTGCAATAAAGCCGACCGGATTGTTGACTTCATGGGCGACACCTGCGACAAGTTGACCCAAGCTCGAAATTTTCTCAGTTTGAATCAGTTGCGCTTGCGTGTTTTGAAGATCTTGAAGAGATTTTTCTAGCTGTTGGGCGCGTTCGCGTTCGCGAGCTTCGGAAGCTTGTAAAGTTCGGTAGAGCGTCGCATTTTCGAGAGAGATAGCAATCTGTGTAGAGAGCAGAGATAGAACTTTTAAGCGATCGCGGCTAAACGCTTCTGTTGTTTGCTCATTTTCTAGGTAAATAATCCCTGATAGCTTGCTTTTGTGAGCAATTGGAAAACAGAGAATTGATTTCGGTTGATGTGTCAATACATAGGGATCAGCTGCACAGATTGGCTCTTTGGTAGCATCATGAATCACTAGCCTCTGTTGAGTGCGAGCCGCATACTGGACAATTGATAGAGACAGCATTTCCTCAGTGAGCGGCTGAAGTATAACATCTGTATAATCGCTATTTCCTTGAACCGCGATGTTCCAATGATCTTCTTCGGGCAAAAGGATCGCTCCCCGCTCTGCTCCAGCACTCTCCAGGATCACTTTAAGCAAGCTTTCAAGCAGTCTATCGAGTTGAATTTCCTGGGAAATGGCTTGAGATGCTTTCAGAATAGTGCTGAGGTCGAGAATCTGGGTGCTGCTAGTGCTAGTTGAAGAAATATGAGTGATCGATAAGGTTTCATCTGCAATGTGGGATAGCTCAACGCTCGAGTTTCCTAAAACCAGAAGATGTGGGTAGTGCTGTTCTAAATCTGCAACTTTAGTAGAGGCTCCCCAAGATTGATAGAGATGATATGCCTCACTCCAGTAAATTTGGGCAAGCTTCTCTTTTCCTGTAGCGATCCAAAACTTCGCAGATAGCTCATTTGCTAATGCCGAATCTTGCGCAAATCCATTCGTTTTTGCAAGTGCGATCGCCTCATCGTAGAGGTCGATCGCGGTCATTGAATCATTTTGCAATCGGGCGATCTCTGCTTCGACTAATAGATATTGATGCCGAAAGTTCTCTGGGCAGGTCGCTGACCAAATTTCCATCTGCTGTTGGTTCGTTGTGATCTGCTGCCAGTATTCACTCTTCTGCGACTCACTCGCACTTAAATACAGTGAAGTTAAAATCAGCGAGTCGTAAAAATTAAATTCAGCAAGCGAGATACAGCCTGGGAGATAGTTAAGCAGGTGCCTTGCTTCCCCGATCACATAATGAGCATCCTCAAAGCAACCATAGAGATACAAAATTTGAGCTTTGAGAATCTTGAAAAAGCCGATCGCAGCAAAACTCGATCGTGCCTCACACGCTGCTAAATATTCAATCTCGCTCAGTTCTTTCGCTGCAAACTTGTATTGTCTAACATCACATTCTTGTAAACTGTGAAAGATTAGCTGACAGGCAAGCAGCATATCTTTTGCAAGCTGATTTTGTGTTTGTTCTGTAAACTCTAGATAGTCGAGAAGCTTGTCTTGCAGGGAATCTAGGTCGGCTCCTTGGTAGAATAAATTAATCACTTGATGGGCTATATTGTAGCCTGCAAATTGAAGTTCGCCAGACTCTAAGCCAGCCTGATACCCTTCCATGAAAATTTCAGCATCTTCTTTGAGGGGTCTAATCCAATGATTCACCGAACCACCAACGACCAAGCAGCCTTTACATTTTTCCGCTTGATCGTTAAATCTTTCACTAACCCTCAGGCTGAGTTGTCCGAACTCATAGCCTGCTTGATAGTCACCCAGCATTGATCCTAGAATCAATCCATACTCAGAATAGCCATAGGTAGATTCTGAAAGCACCCCATGTTTCAGAGAAAGATTGACTAACTTCATCACACAAATTAGCCAGAGATCATGATTTGAAAAGTAAGTCGGTGATCCCAAGGTTGTGAGCAATCTTGCAGCGGCTCTTTTCTCTGGAATCACCATTTCTGGTTGATTCAATAATGTTGGGATCTTTTGCTGGGCGAGTTGTATTTTTGAGATCGCAAGCTCATCTTCAAAGGCTTTGTGTAACTCTGATTCAGGAATATCAATCTCGAAGAATGAAAGTGCTACTCGTCCAGTCTTGATCGCGGGTTGATACTTCCCCTGCATGGTGTAGAGAACAATCAGCAGTTGGTAAATTTCTGCTTTCTCAAGGGCAGATTTTGCTTGTTTCAAGGTCATTTCAATCAAGCGTTCAGACTGCTCGAAATTACCCAATAGATATTCAATTTCTGCTTGCTCTCGATGTAGGGTAAACATCAATTCATAGTGTTCTGACCAAGCTGTTTCTGTGAGATGGTTTTGAGCATGAATTAAACACGCTTGAGCGAATGAGTAGGCTGCTGCTTGTTTTGCTTTGATTGCAGCTTGTATGTTCAAGTGCGCTAATTGAGTTTTTTCATCAGCCTGGGTGATGAGTGCCTGTCCCAGGTTGAAATGTCCTACCAGTTCAAAAAGTTGCTCACTCGATTCGCTGTAATTAGCGTAGAGGAGTTTACCAATTTGGAGATGCACAGATTGTTTTTCGCGATCGTCAATCAGGGCATAAGCGGCTTGTTGTACACGGTCGTGGAGAAACTTATAGCGATCGCTGACTAAAATTGGCTCTGTCGTATCGCTCTGAACAATTTCTAACGCAGAAAGTGGAACAATTAAGCCTTGTTGAACTGCGATAGATAAAGCTTGTGCGGTTGTCTCCAGTGTTGAAGGTTGCAATACGATCGACAACGTTTTCAGGTCAAAGCGATTCCCGATGCAGGCAGCAAATTGAATCACTTGCTGTGTTGCATCAGGTAGCTTTCTTAAACGATCCACCAGCAATTCAACAACATTATCCGTACTGTTGAGCGTTTCAATTTCTTTTAGGTTCCATTGCCAGGAATTTTTGTAAAAGTCGAACCGCAGTAGCTCATCCTGATACAGCGTTTTGAGAAATTCATTGATAAAAAAGGGATTCCCGTTCGTTTTTCGCATGAGCAGATCAACGAACGGACTTACTTCATGCGTTCTCAGAGTATCCGAAATCAATTGAGTGACATGAGCCGATGAGAGCGGTTTCAGCGTTACTTGGTAAATTGGAAATGCTTGAAATTGCAAGCCTTCTAGAAGAAGAGTTAAGGGATGTGTTGCATTGACTTCGTTATCTCGAAAAGCTCCGATTAGAAACAAATGATGAGTTTGTGAGTCTGTTAGCAATAGCTTAATGAGACGAAGAGTAGCAGAATCCGCCCACTGCAAATCATCCAGGAAAATGACTAGAGGATGCTCTGGTTGACAAAATACACGAATGAAGTTTTGAAACACGCGATTAAATCGATTTTGTGCTTCAGTAGGATTTAATGCGGCAATTTCAGGTTGTTTGCCGATAATTTGTTCTAGTTCCGGAATGACATCAACAATGACCTGCCCGTTTGAACCGAGCGCGATCGCTAGTTCTTCTTGCCATTGACGAAGTTGCAATTCGCTTTCCGTCAGAAGTTGCTGTACCAGTGATCCAAATGCACTCGCGATCGCGGAGTAAGGAACATTGCGCTGAAGTTGATCGAACTTTCCAGCAATAAAATATCCTCGTCGCTGCACAATTGGCTTATAAACCTCTTGCACCAAAGACGATTTGCCAATTCCTGAATAGCCACTCACTAGCAAAAACTCGCTGAATCCCGATTGAGCAACTCGATCGAAAGCAGTCAGCAGTTGAGCGACTTCCGTTTCTCGTCCATACAATTTTTCGGGAATAGATAAGCGATCGCAGAAGTCTTGTTGACCTAAAAGAAATGCCTCAATTGTATTGTGAAGTTGGAATTGTTGCTGGCAAACCTCAAGATCATGCAGTAATCCCGTTGCACTTTGATAGCGATCTTCTGCCATTTTCGCCATCAACTTCATCACGATATTTGATAAAGGTACTGGAATCGCTGAATTAAGTTCTGCTGGCGAGATCGGTTGCTTTGCGAGATGACAATGAACAAGCTCTAACGGATCATTACTAATAAAAGGAAGTTGCTGGGTTAGCAGTTGATAGAAGGTGACTCCGAGCGAGTAGAAATCGCTGCGATAGTCAATGCCTCGATTCATTCGCCCGGTTTGCTCTGGCGATAGATAAGGCAAGGTTCCCTCTAATCCATTGGGACTAATGAGCGCTTGATTTTCCTTCGGTAGAATAGACGCGATACTAAAGTCAGTAATTTTAATCTGTCCAGTCGTTGAATTGATCAGCAGATTTGCAGGTTTGAGATCTTTGTGAATAATGCGATTTCGGTGCAGTTCTCCGAGAATTTGAGTCGTTTGAATTGCGATCGACAAAAAATCTTTCAAGCTAAGAGAATGCGTTTTGCAATAATCCCTCAGAGAAATCGCCCCAAAATCTTCTAAAACTAATGCCCATTGATTTTCATAGTTCTCCAAACTATACGGACGAACAATTCCCAGAATGCCAAGATGATTCGCCAAACTGTATTGCTTCCGAAACACAGCAATCTCTCTTGGCGTTGGGTACTGATTTTTGAGTGCCTTAATCACTACTGGTTTTTGATCATTCGATCGAACTCCCCGGTAAACCAGCGTTTTGGAGCTTTCGTAGATTTTCTCAACAATTTCATACCCAGGAAGCATAACCATAGGACTTGCAGAGCTTTTGTTACTTCTCTTAAGTTTCCCTGTAACCTGTTATGAACAACAATTGCTGCCCCAAAGCAAGTAAAAATCCGAAATCGTTCAGAAAAATAAACAACAATGTTTATGGAATGGCTCCGTAAGTGACTCCTAATTGCTTCAACCACTTGCGATAACCCAAAGAAGCACGATCGCTAGGCAGATGAAATTCTGCTTGTAGATCGAGCGGCAATCGCTTTGGATGATGAGATTCTAAATTATCCACATCTTGAAGAATCACTTCATCCTGAAATGCCACCATAACCTCTTCAGGAATGTCATGGGCATAGTTCAGGGTTCCCCACATCCAGCCGATACACTCCTCCTCAGAAACCGGAGTAACACAGTAAAGTAACACCATCGTTTGTCCGTTTGCTCTTTGCTTGCGAAGTGCCACCGTTAAAGGTCGAATTGTCCAATAATCATAAGCGGCAACGCCACCTCGTCCCGTTCCATCGGGGTCAGGCTGCCAGATCTTGATATCTTTCATGTAGATGCCTGTGTCGATCGAAGTCACTTCATAGTCTTCGATCACCGCTTTGTCAGGTTCTCCTAAAATTCCAGCATGAACAAAAGGCAGATGTGCGACATCTAAAAAATTCTCGATCGCTCGTAATCCACTACAGCGGCAGTAATGACCACCACTCAGATAGGTTCGATAGCTCGGATCATCCCATTCTGGAAAAGGTGCGATCGGTTGCGATGGACTACCGAGCGACACAAACACAACACCATATCGTTCTTCAACAGAAAACGATTTTACACAGGCTTGCTTTGGTGGGGTGTAATTAGGATGAGCGGGGACTTTCACACATTGCCCCTCTGGATTGTAAGCTAACCCGTGGTAGGGACAAACTAAGGTATTTTCAAAAATTTTCCCTCCCGAAAGTTTTACACTGCGATGAGGACAGCGATCTTCCCATGCAACTGCGTTAGTATTTTCTCCTTGCCAAAGTACTATATCGGTGTCTAACAACCGTGATCGTAGAATAGTTCCAGGTTTGAGATCACTCGATCGTGCGATCGGATGCCAGCCGTTCCAAAGAATTGGATCAATCATCGGTTTCACTCCAGAAGCGTCTATCAGCGGTCTTCTTTAACGTAAGGAATGCCTAACGATGCAGGCGTTTCACTCCGACCTGTTCCCCGTAATAGTGCCATAAGCGTCAACACATAGGGAAGCATGAGCAGGAATTCATAGGGGAGATCTTTTGATCCCAAGGCTTGAATCCGATATTGCAACGCATCAGCAACTCCAAACAACAAGGCGCCGAAGAGTGCCCAGACAGGTTGCCAACGCGAGAAAAATACAAGTGCGATCGCAATCCAACCCCGACCCGCCATGATTCCCTCAGTGAATAGTCTGAGTTGAACAACGGTCAAGACTGCACCCCCCAAACCTGCTAAGGCAGAACCCGCAATCACGGCAAGGTAACGAATGCGATCGACATTCAATCCTGAAGTTTCGGCTGCCGCTGGATTCTCGCCTACTGCTCTCAGAGAAAGCCCTGCATTGGTGCGAAACAAGAAGAACCAGCAAACATACACTAAGAGTGCTGTGAGGTAAACGATCGCGGTTTGATTAAACAAAATCTCACCGATGATCGGGAAGTTCGAGAGTCTTGGAATTGCCCAAGTTTCTAGTCCTTGTACTCGTGTTCCAGAGAGTCCAATCCGCGATCGAAATAAATAAGCCGTCAATCCTTGCCCAAATAAAACCAGCGTCACTCCTGTCACAACCTGGTCAGTCTTTAAGCTTACGGTTAACACTGCCATCAGCAAACCCATCAGCGCCCCACCGAACAATCCGGCAGCAAGCCCACTCCATGCCGCAAGACTCGCATTTCCTGTCGCTTGTTCAAGGCTGGCAGCCACAGCAAAACCCGCTAGTCCACCGACCAGCATTACACCTTCTAACCCTAGATTCATCACGCCCGATCGCTCTGTGATGATCTCTCCTAATACGGCTAGCAGCACTGGAATGGCTAATCGAATTCCTGCCGTTAGCAATGCGATCACAAAACTCCAGGTTAGAACTTGTTCCCAGGGCATGACTACCTCACTTACGATCGACGATTTGCCAATGCAGAACCCGCTAGTACAAATAGCACCACCAGCGCTTGAATCACTTGAGCAGCAGAAGCGGGAATCTGTAACATCACATTTAGCGACTGTGCCCCAACCATCAAAGCTGAAAATAAAATCGCGGCAATCAAAACCCCGATCGGATGAAGTTGACCGAGCAGCGCAACTAAGATGCCACTAAATCCATAGCTATCTGAGATCTCACCTTTCAACCGGGTATAGGTATAACTCACTTCGATGATGCCAGCCAGTCCAGCCAATCCACCGCTCATCATTAATGCCAGCAAAATACTCCGACTCGTATTGATACCCACACTTCGAGCCACACTCAGCCGCGATCCAACAACCCGAAGATGAAAGCCGATCGATGTATGCCACAGCAAAAGATAGACTCCAACAACGAGCAACAGTGCGAGCGCCATACCCCAATGCAATCGAGTTCCGAACAAAACGGGAATCTGAGCATTACTGCTAAATTGTGCGGATTCCGGTAAAAATCCATCGGGCTGTCTTAGCGGAACTCGCGCTGCATACTGAACCATGAGAATGCTGATATAGTTCAGCATCAAGGTGCAAATGATCAAATTCATGCCGCGCAGAAGATGAAGCAATCCAGCGATCGCACTCCACAATGCGCCACCAAAAACACCAGCGATTAACATCAATGGAATCAACAATCCCGTAGACAGATTGGGAAAAGTCAGCGCTACAAGACTGCCACACAAAGCACCGATATAGTATTGTCCTTCGGCTCCAATGTTCCAAACTCGACAGCGAAATGTGATCGTCATTCCCAATCCGATGATGAGGAGTGGCGTAGCTTTCAAAAGTGTCTCAGTCCACTGCCGCGTTCCTCCAAATGCACCCATGAACATCACTTGACAAGCCTGCACTGGATTTGCTCCACTCAATTGCAGCAGAACTCCACCCAGCAACAGAGCCAGCACTGCACCCAGGATCGGAGCGAGAAACTTCAGTCGTAGCCAAATCGAGGACTGTGAAAGCGCAGAACTAGGATTCAGCAAAGTTCCCTCCTTTCTTTCCTGCCATTAATAAACCTAAATCGTGTAAGTTAACATTCTTGTCATCGATTACAGCAATGATTTCTCCTTCGTACAAAACAGCAATGCGATCGCTGAGTTTCAAAATCTCATCGAGTTCGGTTGAAATCAGTAATACCGCAACGCCTGCCTCTCGTCGTGCAAGAAGCTGTGCATGAACAAACTCAGTCGCTCCGATATCCAGTCCTCGTGTCGGTTGGGCAGCGAGTAGCACTTGATGATCGCGACTCAGTTCACGCGCAAACACAACTTTCTGAGCATTGCCCCCTGAGAGCTTTCCAACCTGCATCTTGACCGAAGACGCTCGAATCAAAAAACGCTGAACCAGATCAGTGGCATAGTTGAAAATGAGTCTCCAATGCAACAATCCTTTCTGTTGAAAGGAGGGAGATTGAACATCTTTCAGCACTAAATTTTCTGCGATCGAGAAATCGGTTAACAATCCCATCGAATAGCGATCGCTAGGAATATGCGCAAGATTGCCGCTCATCCAAATTTCTCCTTGTTTGAGCAATCGCAGTCCGATGATCGCTTCTTCAAGTTCGCGCTGACCATTCCCATCAACGCCAACTATTCCCACGATTTCACCTTGCTCAATCGCAAGATCAATTCCCTTCAGTGCCGGAAAACCGCGATCGCTCATCACCCAAAGGTTCTTTAAAGCAAGTCCGGGCGTAGAACTGGTTGATCTCGGAAGTTTTTGCGTTGAATTAATGTCTCGACCGACCATCAGCTGCGCGAGTTGATGTTCAGTACAGTCTTGAGTTGCTATCGTTGCCACCGCTTGTCCGTCTCGCAAAACAGTCACGCGCTCGCACACTGCCATCACTTCATTCAACTTATGCGAAATAAAAACAATAGAAGTTCCTTGAGCCGCCAGATTCCGCAGGATCACCATCAAATCTTGGGCTTCTTGGGGAGTTAAAACCGCTGTTGGTTCATCGAAAATGAGAATGTTCGCCTCCCGGTAAAGGGCTTTCAAAATCTCAACTCGTTGTTGTTCTCCAACGGAGAGCTGCCAAATCTGAGCAGGGGGATTCACCTTCAATCCGTAGTCATCTGCGAGTCGTTGCAATCGAGGATAGAGTTGCTTGGCGGACGCTTGAAGAACGCTAGAAGATTGCCCCAGCACAATGTTTTCCGCCACAGTAAACGATTCAACCAGCTTAAAATGTTGGTGAACCATGCCGATTCCACAAGCGATCGCATCTCTAGCGGAGTGAAATTTTACAGGCTTTCCCTGCACTCGAATTTCTCCCTGATCCGGCTCGAACAGTCCACAGAGAATATTCATTAAAGTCGTTTTTCCAGCCCCATTTTCACCCAGCAATGCATGAATCTCTCCCGTTCTCACCCGAAAATCGATCGCATCGTTGGCAATCACGCCCCCAAATCGTTTCGTGATGCCAATCATGTCGATCGCTAGACTATCGTGTGAATCCGAGCTAGAACGCATCATCACATCCCAATACAATTCATTCGCAAAAAATCAATTCGGAACAGACGACCGTTCATCTAAATTGATCCTCAGTCTACTTCGGAACAAACGGAACTTTCAGTTCTCCAGAAGCAATTTTGGTGCGAGTGTCTTCGATCGATTTAAGCTGCTCCGGTGTGAGCTTATCTTTGAATGCCGATGGAATCTCTACACCAACGACCCCTTCTGCAACGCCCATTTTGTAAAACTGATTCGTGAACTGTTTGGATCTAGTATCCTCAATCATCTTGGTAAATAACGGTTCCATATTCCAAACCAGATTTGAGGCGACGACTTTAGGATCGATCGACGACATATCTCCAACGTAGCCCGTGACAAATCCACCCTTCGTTTTTGCCGCCTCAATTTGACCTAAAGTGGGTCCCTGTCCACAGCCAATCCAGAAATCAACTCCGGTTTCTGCTTGAGACAATGCTGCTTCTTTTGCTTTCGCCACATCATCCCAATTGCCCACTGCCGCATCGGTCAAGGTCGCATCAGGGCGCACTGTCTTTGCACCTGCCAGCATTGCCTCTCCCATCGAGTGACAGACGGGAATATCAAAGCCATATAAGGCTCCGAGCTTTCCAGTTTTCGAGAGCTTGCCGCCGATTAATCCGACCAAATAAGCACCCTGATAGAATGGCTGATCATAGTCCGCGACATTTACTCCAGTCTTGTTAATTCCGCCTGCCCAAGCAAAATTAATGTTCGGAAATTCTTTTGCCACTTTAAAGACAGCATCACCATAGTTAAACGAATGTGCCACGATCGGACTATAACCCGCTTCTGCATACTGCCGCAGCACCCGTTCAACATCGGCGGGAGAGATAGACTCCGACACCACGGTATCGACCCCCTTAGCTTTAAGCGCTTGGGCAGCTTCGTAAGCTTTTTGATTCCAAGATTTATCTGTAGGCGGACCATTCATAATCAGTGCAAATCGACCTGCTTTCCCTTCATTAGAAGCAGTTGAAGCTGGGCTGACAGTTGTACTGGGCGATTGAGAGGTTGTGGACGCAGAATTACAGCCAGACAGCGACAGAAATGGAACGGTCAGCAGCAGCACAAGGGATTGCTGAATGACTTGGAGAGATTGCTTTGAAGTCATAAACATTGGAAGCAGGGGCTGAAGTCAAATGATTTTGCCGAAAGGCTGATTTATTATTCCCTGTGAATCAGCGTTTGTAAAGCTTGTGGTGAGCGACAAAACTTGATTTGTGCTTCAACTCTAGTTGAAAGCGATTAGACTATGCCTGTCTAGGTGTTAATTAACCTGAGTTCGGGATAAGGAATAAGACAAGAAAGGGGCAAACTCAATAGGCTGAAAATACAAAAAATCGCGCCCAGTTTGCCCTCATGTTTAGTCTAGAAGAACTGTTCTGTTCCGTCGATGACTTCTGCACAAGCTTTGAACTGCAGTGGAAATAGGTATTGTCAGCTTAACCGTGAGGCAGAATAATTGTACTGCTTCGATTCGGATCGTTACCGCCCATGTATTCTCGTCATTGTTTCCCATCTGAAATTATTAGTTATTGTGTCTGGTTGGCACTGTCAACTTAATCGAGAATATTCAAAATTAAGCGCGATAATCCCCCAATTGTTAGTCTCGCTCAATTTACGCAGCATCTTTCAGACAAGTGATTTCTCGCCAATCTTCAAAGCGGTGGCAGAGTTGTTCTCGATATTGTTTTGCACTTAGTTCATGTTGCTTGGGATGAAAGTGTTCAGGGGGTGACAACGAGCTTAAAAGTTAGAAGCAATGCCGGATAGCAGCGATAGGTGTTAGATGTCAAGCACAAGTTCGAGTCGCGACAGTGACAAAGACGGGCTAGTAAGAACTAAGAACATTCTTGGTTAGTCGCGAGATCAAGAACAGTAATCGCTAAAGAATGACAGATTAAAGTTGTGCAGAATGCTCAAGGTAACTGCACGACAATGATGATCAAAATGACAACGAAGATCGAGACGACAATTAAGATCGAAACGACAGCTAGGAACGTTTCGGTTGAACGGTCTCTTTCTTGGCGGTCTTCGATGCTTCAGAACGAGACACTGCCGATTGTTTGCGGTAGCTCTCGGTCTGAATTTCAACAATCAAAGCATGATGCACCAAACGGTCAACGGCTGCGACTGTCATCATCGAATCGGTGAAGATAGCATCCCATTGGCTGAAGGGCTGGTTGGCAGTAATCAGTAAGCTTTTGCGCTCATATCGATGAGCAATTAGCTCAAACAGCACGGAGGTTTCCGCCTCAGTCTTTTTGACATAGCCCAAATCATCAAGCACGAGTAGGTCAAAGCGGTCTAGCTTCTTCAGCATTGCTTGCAATTGCAGTTGCAGCTTTGCTTGCTGTAATTGCTGGACTAGAGCTAAGGCAGAAAAGAACCTGACTCGCTTACCAAACTCCACCATGCGGCGCGAGACAGCGCTTGCTAAATGTGACTTTCCAACGCCTGAAGCTCCGAACAACAAAAGGTTTTCGGCGCGTCCGAGCCAAGTAGGATCATCCGCCATCTGCATCAAGGGAGCAGGGTTGAAGCTCGGACAATGGGAAAAGTCAAAGTTGGAAACCGTTTTTCCGCTTGGCAGTTGGGCTTCTCTCAGAGCGCGTTGGATACGGTTGCTCCATCGGTGTTGGACTTCCGATTCGCACAGAACCAGCAAGAACTGTGCGTAAGACCAGCCTTCCTGCATCGCTTGTTGTTCGAGTGTTTCCCAGTGATGCAGCATGTGAGGTAGGTGCAGTCGTTTGAGGTGGAGGCTGAGATTCTGATACGGACTGGTGGGCGGGTTCTCGGTGCAAGAGTTGGTCATAGTGTTCTAAATTGTGTTGAGTCGTCGTGAGATTGGGCAGGCTTAGATCGCTCAAGAGTTGAAACTGCTTGCGGAGTGTAGCCAGGGTCAGGCTATTTGCATTGAGTTGTGCTTGCAGGTAGCTTGCTACTGCGATTTCTTTGTCTTGCGTGGTCGCAATGTACAGAGCTTCTACCATCAGCACCGCAGCACTGTCGAGGTCGAACCGGCATTTGAGTTGCGACCAAAGCTCCCGCCATATCTGATTTGGCAGAAGTTCTTGTTGCCAGGTACAGTACAAGAAAGCTCTGGGCTTGAGACGTAGCCCTTCTGCAATATGCCGATAGTTGATGCACCGAGCGCGCCGTTTTGCTTTATCACTGACTCGAATGCGAGGGAGCTCCACGACTGAGTGACGATTGAGGTAGCCGATAATCCGGTCATGGTAGAGATGCAGTTCGAGTGACTGTCCAATCAGTCGAGATGGAACCGTGTAGAGCACACAGCGCACATCAATCGTACTGCGGCAACTGACCGTTGCGGTGAGCACCTCATAGTCAGGCACTCGATACTTAGGCAAGGGTTGCAAATATTGTTTCTCCTCCTCAATTTTTCTGGGATGGAGATCGTTCAATTTGGCAATCGCTCGATTGATCAGGTCTTGATAGTCAGCGATGCTGTCAAAGTCATGACTGCCTCTAAGTAAGAGCATTTGCTTGATGCGATTCTTTAAATGTCCGTGCGGTGACTCTATCCCTCCATTCTCATGAGCGATACCAGTATTGTTGCGCGTTGGTTGCATTCGGTAATGACTGCATAGGTCATCATACAAGCGCGTCAAGGGCTTATTTCGCGCTCCACCCATGTTGCGATAAGCCGCACTGAGACTATCGGTACGATGTTGCTTCGGGACTCCTCCACAAGCAAACAGCGCATTCTGTAATCCTTCCGACAATGCAATAAAGCTCTCACCGCCCTGAATGATCTGAGCGTACTGCCAGCCACTGTAAGCCAGTCGGTAATGATACAACAAATGCTCAAATGGCTTGCCCGCAATCCTGATCTCAATTCCTTTGAGTTCGGTGAAATCCGATAAGCCCATCATCCCCGGTTCATGCCGTAGCTCGAACATGATCTCTTTCGGTTCGCCATGCAAGGCTTTCCAGGCGGCAACTCGTCGTTGCACCGTGCGAAGCACTTGGGGATACTTGCCGGGATAGCGCTCTTGCAGCCATTCAAATAGCGTTGTCGGCTGAAGACCAGGATTTGCTTTGAGCATGGGTTCAAGTTCAGATTCCCAAACTTCTGCTAACGGATCAGGGGTGCTGCGCCAGTCACGGATGCGTCCTCGATTCGGTTGATGGTCGCCTGCTTCGATGCGCTGTCCGGTTCGGGCAGAAAAGCCAGCCAGTTCTGCGGCTTCTACTTGCGTGAAGCCTTTTTCTCGTGCGGTCATATACACTTGGACTTGATATATTTTGACTTTTCCAGACACTCTTCGCGTCTCCATGTATCGATGGAACTCTCTCAGAGTGTCTTTTTCTTGCTCGGCACTTGACTCGTCGAGTCAAGCAGTACGCAATCGTCCGGAGAAAGGTTTAGCTCGCCAATACCCTGACGTTCGTTCGCCAGTTGTATTGTCACCTAACAGATAGGCTCAGAAAAAAAGGAGTGACACCAATTGATTCACTCCTCTGATATCAAAAATGTTGCCTTCATTCTACCAATCTTGTTTGAGATCACAACTCTCGGATGCTCAATTCATCACGTTGGAAATCCTATTCAACCTATTACAGCAAGAGCGCCGAATTACCATCGAACGGTTAGCCACGCTATTTCCACAACCGATTCTGTTTGAGAGTAGACGACGGAATCTACAACGCTTTTTAAGCCTGCCGCAGATGACACCTGAAGCGTCATGGTTTCTCATCGCCAAACAGTAGATCAAACAACACATTCCGCGTGGGCAAATCTTACAAATCGTGCTTGACCGAACGCAGTGGAACTGACATAACCTGATGATGGTCAGTTTCGTGTACCAAAACCGAGCAATTCCGCTGTACTGGACGTGGCTCGATAAACAAGGGCGGAGTTCACTGAGAGATCAACAGAAGGTGTTGCGTCCTGTGTTTCGACTACTAAAAACACGTCGCTTTGTCTTGCTGGGCGACCGTGAGTTTCACAGTATCGAACTCGCTGCTTGGTGCGTTCAGAAAAATGTGATGTTTGTGTTTCGCTTGCCGAAAAGCACAATCGTTCAACCCCATGCAGATGAAGCCTTTTCGCGCCTTAACGACCTGCCGCAACCCCCTGGTATCCGCGAACAATATTTGCACATTCAAGTCACTCAAAAACACGGGTTTGGCAGGCATAATCTCGTGATTTATCAGAAACGCGCTTACGCTCAATCGACGACTCCAGAAGTGTGGTACTTGCTCACCAATCTTACCGATGTCAACCAAGCGCTGTTTCACTACGACTCCAGGTTTTGCATTGAACCGGGATTTAGAGACTTCAAATCCGGCGGTTATCACCTCGAAGATTGCCATACAGACCCTCACCGCTTCACTGCCTTGCTCGTGTTGAACCTTCTGATCTCATTGCTGCTCTACTTCGCCTAACCGATTCTTTAAGAGTTCAGTAATTGCCCGGATTAACGTTTCTGGATCTACAGGTTTCGGAATATGCCGCTGAAACCCAACAGCTAAAGCTCGGTGCTGATCAATTTCTCCAGCATAGGCAGTCAGAGCAATTGCTGGCATTCTTCCCCCTGCTTCCGGAGATCGTTCTCGAATCTGTCGTATCAGTACATAGCCATCCATTTCTGGCATCCCAATATCCGAGAGTAAAACATCAGGAACAGAGTGAGCCAGCGTTAACAATGCGTCTGCTGCAGAACTGGCAACTGTCACCTGGGCACCATGCTGCACAAGGATGAATTCTGCTAAATCGCGCATATCCGCTTCATCGTCCACAACGAGAATATGCAGCCCGGTTAAATCCTCGATTTGGATTGATGATTCTCCGGCTGTAGGACTTTCTGCTACAACCGTGGTAATCGGTAAGCGAACCGTGAACGTTGCTCCCAATCCTTCCCCTAAACTTTCTGCCTGAATCGTTCCGCCATGCAGTTCCACAATTTGACGTGCGATCGCCAGTCCTAATCCCAATCCCCCAAACTGACGAGTTGTGCTGCTATCCGCTTGGCGGAAGTATTCAAACACATGGGGGAGGAACCCTGGATGGATGCCTTTGCCTGTGTCAATCACCTGAATGTGAATGTGCTGTTCCGACTCTTCCATCCCAATGATGACTTGTCCTTCGTTCGGTGTGAACTTGATTGCATTGGAGAGGAGATTCCACAGCACTTGTTGCAATCGATTGGCATCTCCCAATACAGATTTTGAGTGCTGTTGTAACCTGGTTTGAATCTGAATCGATTTGGCAGAAGCTGCGAGTTGCACGGTTTCGATCGCACTGTGAATGACAGTAATTAAGTCAACTGGCACAATATTGAGACTGAGTTTTCCCCGCAACATCCGGGAGATATCGAGTAAGTCTTCAATAAGCTGTGCCTGAAGCTTGGCGTTCCGCTCAATGGTTGCTAATGCTTGATCGACCTTATCAGGCTTTAACTGTCCAGCTCGTAGAATTTTTGTCCAGCCCAAAATTGGGTTGAGGGGCGATCGGAGTTCATGAGAGAGCACAGCTAAAAATTCATCTTTCACTCGGTTTGCCTGTTCTGCTTCGGCTCTTGAACTGCGTTCTGCCTCATATAACTGAGCACGGGAAATGGCTTGAGCACATTGACGACTAAGGGCGAGAATAAACTCACGATCTTCCTGGCTCAGGTTCTTGAACTCCTTAAAGCTCAGTAACATTCCACCAATTGACTTGCCTTCAACCACTAAGGGAAGTGCAATCCAGGATTGAAAATCATACCGACTGTAAATCTCAGCGAGATGGGGATAGCGAGCAATTCGCTCTAACAGCGTTTCCACCCAAACGGGCTGTCCGGTTCTGACAGCTTCTGCTAGGGGAACATCTGTGTTGATCGGAAACTTGCACCAACTTTGTACTAAGTCTGCTTCATAGCCGATCGATTTTACAATCTCAAGTTCTGTTCTATCTTTACTGACTAAAACCACCAGTACTGCCGCTGCCTTTAGAACTGCTACACTCTGTTCGACGACAACCTCTATCACTTGTTCAGGTGTGAGGGATTCTGAAAGTGCGGCTGTCACTCTTTGCAGACGGGTAATACGATTGGCAGCTGAAAGTGCGTCTTGCTTTGCCTGTTGAGTCCTGTGATAAAGACGAGCATTATCAATGGCGATCGCGGCACGACGCGCTAAATCTTCAGCCAGATCTAGATCTGCCATACTGTACTGGCGATTTGATTCAGCAAACACAAGGGAAAGCGTGCCTACCACTCGTCCACGTGCTTGCAATGGAGTGATGATGCAGGACTTCAAGCCCAACTCTTGGATGATTTCCAAATACTCCGGAATTGGGACAGTGGCTGTGAGTTGCTCATCCGTAATCTTGATCGCAATTTCACTGTGCCCCGTTTTCATCACTTG
Source organism: Leptolyngbya boryana PCC 6306 (assembly GCF_000353285.1). NCBI lineage: Bacteria > Bacillati > Cyanobacteriota > Cyanophyceae > Leptolyngbyales > Leptolyngbyaceae > Leptolyngbya > Leptolyngbya boryana. Next base: position 173,479 of record NZ_KB731325.1, on the reverse strand, counting down.
AGAGATCCCATAGCCATCCTCTAAGTGTCTGGGAAAGCGTTGTGCGACCTCCCACGCAAACTTCACCTTGTTCGGATCTGCATGGGCAACGGCAACACGGCTAATAGACCCGTCATGATTTAGTAAATCAACCCCGCACCAATCTGCGAAGTAGGGAACCGCTAAACTAGCAACACTCTGGAGTGTTTGTTCGTAATCCAGGGATGATGCGAGTAAGGTACCCGCTTCTACAAGGAAGGTCGATCGTCGTAAACCTGCCTCTACTTCTAAACGGGCAGTTTGTTCTTGAATTTGTTGCCGCAACAGTTGAATTCGTTCGATTTCTGCCCGCTTGCGTTCTGTAATGTCCTTATTAATTCCAATCAGAAACAGCGGCTTCCCGGCTTTGTCACACACGGTTTTGATGGTGGTTTCGATCGGCACTTCTGAGCCATCTTTTCGCATACATAAAATTTCACGACTAAATTCATCCGTCTCTTGAACAGACTGCATTATTTCAGTGGTCATCGCTGCTCGAACATCAGGGTGATAAATAAAATTGATCGGCTGACCCATTGCTTCTGTTGCGCTGTAGCCAAAAATCTGCTCAGCATTACCGAGCCAGCGTTGAATCCTGCCTTCTAAGTCACTTAATAGAATGGCATCAGGCATTTGTTGTAGAGCAATTTCCGAAATGAAACGCTCTGCTTCGGCTGCTTTGCGATCGGTGATATCAAAAAAGGAACACACTACGGCATAGGGCTCTGTGTCGTTGGCTTGAAATAGGGGTCGTGCATTGATTGAGATCCAGGTCAAGGTATCATCGGGCTTGCAAATCCCCATGATGACGTTCGACTGAGGCTCTCCCGTTTGCAGCGTGATCATGGCTGGATGTAGTTTGCCGGGGAACGGAGAACCATCCTCGTAGATCGCACACCAGCGCGGATCAAGGGAAGAACGCCCCATCATCTGATCGGCGGTTAGACCTAAGATTCTCTCAGCGCTGGCATTACAGGTCGTGATCCGACTATCCCTATGCTGAAACACAATACCTTCGGCTGCTGTTTCAATCACCGAACGATAGCGTTCTTCTGATTCTCGTAGAATTGCATCTGCTTGCTTACGCTCTGTAATGTCGGTGATCGCAGCAATCACATTGGTGATCCTTCCTTCGGCATTGAACAATGGAGAAGCGTTGATCGACAAGATAATGATGGTGCCATCGGAATGAGCAATCGCATGCTCGACTTGATAAATTGGCTTTCCGGTTCGCATCACCTGCACAAACGGCAAATCTTCTTCGGGAAAGAGTTGTCCATCTACCGTTGTAATAGACCAAGCGGGGTCATTGTACACCCGTTCAGTCAGGTTACTACGAGTGAGCCTTAAAATCTGTTCTGCGGCAGGATTGGCGCTAACAATCTGTCCTGTCTGGTCAAGAATAACAATTCCATTGGGAATTGTCTGAAAAATGCTCGTTAATTGCGCTTCCCTTTCCCACAGAGCTTCTTCAATTTGTTTTTTTCGCAAGGTCGCTTCTTCCTTGCGGTCGCTTAGTTCTGGAGGCTGGGAGAGATCGCCTTTGAGGTTAGCCGAGTTAAGTTCCATAGGAGTATACTTCTATCAATTCAATCTAAGCAATCATTTAACGAACGACTAGGCTCGCGATCGTGGAGATCAGGCGATCCGGTTCAATCGGTTTCGAGAGATGCTTTTGAAATCCAGCTGCTAGCGCTTGTTGTTGATTCATTTCTCCAGCAAAAGCCGTAAGCGCGATCGCTGGGATAGTACTGCCCTGCTCTGGTGGCAAGGCGCGAATCTGACGAATCAGCATATAGCCATCGATGTCCGGCATTCCTATATCACTGAGTAAGAGATGTGGCTGGGATTGCATGAGTGTTGTGAAAGCTTCAGATGCTGAGGCAGCAGTTAGAATGCTTGCACCTGCTTGCTCTAAAACAAAGGCAACAAACTCCCGCGTGTCTGTGTCATCATCTACTACCAGAATCTGAAGCCCATTCAGGTTAGCAGCGATCGAAGGTTGAGTCTCCCCCTTCGGTATCAATGGAGTAGCCATCAGTGGAAGCCTCACTGTAAAGGTTGCACCTAGCCCTTCTCCCGGGCTGTCTGCTTGGACTATGCCCCCATGCAGTTCCACAAGATGACGGACGATCGCCAGTCCCAATCCTAATCCGCTAAATTTTCGAGTTGTTGCACTATCTGCCTGACGAAAGCATTCAAACACATGGGGTAGGAAGTCTGGATGGATGCCCCTGCCAGTATCCGTCACCGTGATTTGAGCGTAACGAGTGAAAGAGGACGAATCTTCTGTGTGATCACCCTCATTGCTTTCTAGTCGGACTTCAACCTTTCCACCAGCGGGCGTAAATTTCACAGCATTGGAAAGGAGGTTCCATACCACCTGCTGTAAGCGATTGGAGTCACCCAGTACCTGACTAATCTGAGGTTCGAGAGTCACCTCAATGGCAATAGATTTAGCCTCTGCTGCTAATTGCACGGTCTCAATCGCGGCTTGAATCATAGTGGATAGATTCACCGGCACTGTATTGAGGCTAAGTTTTCCTTGTAGAATTCGCGAGACATCTAGCAGGTCTTCGATTAGTTCCGATTGCAGTTTAGCATTGCGCTCGATCGTCTCCAAAGCCTGGGCAGTTTTTGATTCACTCAGTTTTTGAGTTCGTAACAACTTTGCCCAGCCTAGAATAGGGTTGAGCGGCGATCGCAATTCATGGGACAGCACCGCTAAAAACTCATCTTTAATTCGATTTGCAGATTCTGCCTCAGCCCGTGCCGTTTGTTCTCGCAATAGCTGTAACCGTTGTTCTTCTAATCGTTTGCGATCAGTAATATCGAGAACAATTCCTCTCAAAAGAATCGGCTCACCCATTTTGTTGAAAAAGGGACGACCTCTCGCTGCAATATCGTGAATTGTGCCATCTGGAAAAACAACCCGATATTCTAGATTATGTTCTACGCCCTCACCGAGAGTTTGACTTAGAGCTTGAGTAAAATTGTCGCGATCGTCAGGGTGAATACAATTGATCACAGATTCTAACGTATGGTCAAATGTTTGAGGGCTGACTCCAAACGCTTGATACATCTGGTCATCCCATTCTACCTGGTCGTTGACAATGTCCCAACTCCAAACCCCGATTTGTCCTGACTGCAATGCTAGATTCAGTTGTTCTTGGCTTTCAGCAATGTCTTTGTACAGTTGAGCATTCTCTAAGGAAATTGCAATTTGGGCAGACAGAATCTCCAAAGCGGAAAGTTGGGTCTGTGTAAAGGCTCCAGTTGCTAAATTATTTTCCAAATATAGAATCGCAATCAGTTTGGTCTTGTGAACAATAGGCAAGCAGAGGATCGATTTAGGTTGATTCTGAATAATATATCGATCTTCCGAAAATAAATCAGAGGCTACAGCATTGTCTAAGATGACGACTTCTTGGGTTCGTTGCACATAGTTGAGAATTGATTGAGGAACCGACAGGGAGGTTTCAGCATCTGCAATCAATTGCTGAATTTTAAGTTGCTCCTGGGTTTGATTTGCTTTAGCTTCAACTTCAATCACTAATCGATCGTGTCGAGACAGCAGGATATACCCAACCTCGGCTCCTGCTTGTTCAATCGCGATTTGCATCAAGGTTTTCAACAGGTCAGCCAGTACAATTTCGCTGGAAATCGTTTGTGATGCCTTTATTACTGATAGGATGTCAAGCTGTTCCTTGCTGCTTACAAACGTTGTGCTAGAGGAAGCAGCAGGATTTTTGGGAGAAACAGGTTGGAGTTGGGGAAGCAAAGCTGGATAGTGGATTTCAAGATGCTGCACTTTACCCAAGGCTCCCCAGCGCAGATAAGCGTTTCTCGCTTCTTGTAAATAGGTTTTGGCAATTGCTTCAAATTCTCGATTCAGGTAAAACTTTGCTGCTAGTTCATATGCCAATGCTTCATATTGCACGAACTCATACTCATAGGCAGATTTAATCGATTGCTCATACAGACGCATTGCTTCTAAATCACGTCCTTCAATCCGAGCAATTTCAGCCGCAACTAACACTGCTTTGTGTAAAAAGTTAGCAGAACAGTGGTCTGCCCAATATCGAAGTTGCTGCTGATGCTGGTGCAAGGTTTCCAAAAACTTAGCTTGGATTTCCCTAGATTCATGAGGGTAAAGTGCAGCTAAAACCAGCGCATGATGCAATAGATAATTGGCTTCAATAGGTAGAGACCGTACCGCTCCTAAAATCCCGAATGCTTTTTGAGCGGATTGGAGTGCTTCTGGATATTGCTCATAAGTAAAAAGGACAATCAGCTTGATGACGTGATAGAAAACAATACCACTCGCAAATTCTGTTTGTTGCAGAATCGCCAACGCTTTCGCTTCATTGAATTCATCATCATTGAGTGTCTGACAATGGCGCGTTTGTCCCTGCAAATTGAGGATAAATTGCTGCTGCAAGCGGATGGTTTGGTAAGCTGCTTCATGCTTCGACTGTTGGGCAAAGGCAAGATATTTTTGAATGGCGCGATCGGCATCTGCTAGTGGCGTAATGGCTTCGAGCATCTGCCAGGAACCTTGGAAGCCATTGTAATTTGCCATTGTGATATCACCTGCTTCCACACAGCCAAGGAATCCTTGTTCTAAAAATGGCAAATCTGTTGTCATGGGGTGGCACCAAACATTGATGTGGCTGCCATGAATGTGAAGAACCGTGCCTTTGTACTTTGGATCATTTAACTTCTGATTCAACCGGATTGTCATTTCGGAAAAAGCATAACCCGATGGAATATCGCGAAACATCGACACTAACAGCATCGAATACATACTGTAAGCAAAACAAGATTCTTCTGTATTGCCAAACTTTAATGAGTAGTTAAGGGCTTTGAGAACAACTAGGGGAAAGAGATTGGGCTTGCTGAGGTATGCAGGAGGACCCATTGAGGTGAGAAGACTGATGATCGTTTTTAGGGTCGGATCTTCAAGAATGGGAGCATGAATCAGATCGGCAATTTGACGATCGCCAAGGTTTTCAACCGCTTGCTGTCTTTCCCAACTCACGGCTGCCTCTACCTGCTCATCCGTTTCGGGAAACACCACTCCAAACAGTCGAAGAGCAGCCAATCCAAGATTAAAAGCTTCATCAAACCGCCCTGCAACTTGGTAAAGCCTAATTTGCAGCATATAAATCGTTGTCTGATCTAAAGCGGTTTGAGCTTTGTCGAGAAGCAACTGGAACAAGGATTCTGCTCGCTCTAAATTTCCGGTTAAATACTCACATTCTGCAAGTTCAGTAAAGAGATTGAACACTTGATCATAGTCGGACTTCCAAGCATCGGACGGCAATAAACGGCTAGCAGTGTCAAAAAATCTCAGTGCTGGAACATAGGCAGTAGAGGCCTTTGCTCGTTTACCAGCCAGAACGTTGAATTGCATCAGTTGATGTTTTTCAGCCTGCTCAATGATGAGTTCTTGACCCAAATTGAGATGATTCACAACATCGAATAGCTGGTCTTCCAGTTGCTCTGATTTCAAGTGCTTCAGAAGTAATCGTCCGATCTGAAGATGAACTAATTGTTTTTCAGCATCGGGAATCAGTGCATAAGCTGCCTGCTGAATGCGATCGTGAGCAAAAGAGTAATACTCTTCAGCCGCTTCGGTTTGCTCCTCTCCAAGGATTAAACCCCGTAAAACAGCTTCTCGCATGGCATCTGCGACGGTATGAGTAGCTTGCTGGGCAACGATCGCTAAAATTTCTAAATCAAATCGATTCCCGATACAAGAGGCAAGTTTTAGAAGCTGTTGAGTCTTTGGTCGCAGTTTCTGCATCTTCTCGATCATGAGATTGACCACATTATCGGTAAACCCTTTTGCCTCAATCTGTTTAATGTCCCATTGCCAAACTTTTTCAACCGCATTGAAGGTTAGTAGGTTTTCCTGACATAAGGTTTTGAGAAATTCATTCACAAAAAAAGGATTACCATTTGTCTTGTGCAATACCAATTGCGCTAGTGGTTCCGATTGTTCTAGTGAACATCGTAACGTTTCTGCAATCAGTTGGCTAACACAACTCAGATCCAGGGGTGCCAATACAATTTCTGTCAATGGAATTTCCTGTTGACGTAGTTTCTCTACCATCAAACTAAAGGGATGAGAGATATCAACTTCATTGTCTCGATAGGCAAGCAAAAAGCAAAGGAATCGCAGAGTCGCACCTGTTATGAGCGTTTGAATGAGATTGAGGGTAGCGCTGTCTGCCCATTGCATATCATCCAGAAAGATGGCTAGCGGATGATCAGATTGCGCGAAGGCTCCGATAAAGTTTTGAAAGACTAGGTTAAAACGGTTCTGCGTTTCTGCTGCGCCTAACACTGGAATAGGAGGCTGCTCTCCGATAATTAACTCTACTTCTGGAATGACATCAGTAATCAGCTTGCCATTTTTACCAACGGCTGATTGAATACGATCGCGCCAAATCACTAACTTTTCTTCTGGCTCTGTCAGAAGTTGGCGCACTAATCCTTGAAATGCCTGGACAATCGTACTGTAAGGAATATTGCGTTTATATTGATCAAACTTGCCAGAGATAAAGATGCCTTGCGTTTGTACGATCGGCTTATGCAATTCATTCACCAATGAAGATTTGCCGACTCCAGAATAACCAGATACTAGAATCAGTTCTGGCTTTCCTGTAGTCACAACTTGCTCAAACACGGTTAGCAGTTGGGTGATTTCTGGCTCGCGTCCATATAGTTTTTGGGGAATCTGGAGGCGATCAGAGATATCGTGTTCGGCGATCGTAAATGATGAAAGCTGCCTCGCTGTTTCCCATAACTGCAAGCAACGCTCTAGATCTGCCTGTAAGCCAATTGCACTTTGGTATCGCTCTTCTGCTACCTTTGCTAGCAACTTCAAGATAATCTCAGAGAGTATTTGAGGAATAGCTGGATTAACGACAGTCGGAGAAATTGACGTTTTGGCAATATGGCAGTGAATCCACTCCAAGGGATCAGCACCTTGAAACGGCAATTGCCCAGTTAGCATTTCGTAGAAGGTTACGCCCAAAGCATACAAATCGCTGCGCTGGTCAATGCCGCGATTCATCCGTCCGGTTTGTTCTGGTGACAAGTAGGGCAGACTGCCTTCGATCCGATTGGAATGGCTCACAATCTGACTTTCGTAGGGGAGAAAGGCTGCTAAGCCAAAATCGCCAATTTTAATCTGATTGCAGTCTAAGTTAACGATGATATTTTGCGGTTTGATGTCTTTGTGAACAATGTGACGCTGGTGAATTTGTGCCAGTGCATCCACAATTTGAAGTGCAATGTTGAGAAAGGCAGCAGGTTCACGAAATTGACCCAAAAGTTGATCGAGAGATCGACCTCCAAAGTCTTCCAAAATTAGATAGGGCAATCCTCGATCGAACTCTAAGTCCAACGCCTGCACAGTTCCCGGTAAATTAAGCTGTTGTGCAATTGTATATTCATGCTTGAGTTGTTCAACATTGCGAGCAGTACAGACTTCTGGACGCAACCCTTTAATCACGACAGAGCAACCATCCGCATCTCTCACGCCCCGGTAGATCAGCGATTTTGTTCCTTCTTGGAGTAAATCAGTAATTGTGAATCCGGATAATGAAAGTGCCACTCTAATTGCTCCCTTGCCATCGCGATTGTGAATAATAAAACCCTTGTGAATTCTTCTTAGCCTTTACTAAGAAGAAGGTTTAAAGGATGAACCTATAGCCTGCGAGACGCACTTTACTAACTGCTCTGGATCGACGGGTTTAGCAAGGTGAAGTTGAAATCCAGCCGCTAGAGCTTGGCGCTGATTGACCTCTCCAGCATAGGCAGTCAGTGCAATTGCCGGAACAGTTTTCCCTTGCTTTGATAAAACTGTTCGGATCTGCGCTATTAACGCATAACCATCCATGTTGGGCATGCCGATATCGCTAATTAACACATCTGGCATTGATTCGGTGAACTGTTGTAATGCCTCCGCTGCGGATGCTGCCACCCGAACCGTTGCTCCTTGATCTTCTAGAATGAAACGAATCAAATCCCGCATATCTGCTTCGTCATCCACAATCAGGATGCGAACACTTTTCAGATTCTTGGTTTCTTGACTCGGCGCAACTGCTAAATCAGGCGTTAATGCCGATACCATCAGCGGCAGTTCAACGGTGAAAGTCGCTCCCATCTCGCACCCTGGGCTTTCGGCTTTCACCCTGCCGCCATGCAGTTCCACAAGATGACGGACGATCGCAAGTCCTAATCCCAATCCACCAAACTGTCGAGTCGTACTACTATCCGCCTGACAAAAATACTCAAACACATGAGGTAGGAAATCCGGACGAATCCCCTGCCCGTTGTCGCTGACCTGAATCTGAGCGTAGGCTTCGCTCTGCGTGAGTCGAACCTCGATACGACCACCAGACGGTGTGAACTTGATCGCATTCGAGAGCAAATTCCACACCACTTGTTGGAGACGATTCGCATCCCCGTTGACTTGCCCAACCTCTAAGTGCAAGATTGTTTGGATTTGAATACTTTTTGCTTCAGCGGATAATCGTACGGTTTCGAGGGCGGCTTCGATCGTCGTCACTAAGTTCACAGGAAAAGAATTCAATCTCAGTTTGCCTTGCAAAATCCGAGAGACATCGAGCAAGTCTTCGATGAGTTGAGCCTGAAGTTTGGCATTGCGCTCGATTGTTTCTAGAGCGCGATCGGTTGCTTGGGGATCAAAATTGTGAGTCCGTAACAGTCTTGTCCAGCCTAAAATCGGATTGAGTGGCGTTCTTAATTCATGGGACAGCACTGCGAGAAATTCATCTTTAATGCGGTTCGCGACTTCTGCCTGCTCACGGGCAATCTGTTCTCGCCTCAGGAGTTGTTCACGTTCTACCTCGATGGCTTTGCGCTCTGTGATATCAATTGTTGCACCCAACATTCGCGCTGGGCTGCCTTGTTGATCAAAAATCACGCCGCCTCTGGTCGAGAGCCAGCGAATTTCACCAGTGGGATGGACAGCCCGAAATTCCATTTCATAGCCTGATCGCTCCCTTAGAGCCTGATCGATCGCTTTTGACACTTTTGCCTGATCCTCGGGATGAATCAACTCGGCAAAATCCTCGACTTTGCCGCTAAAGGTTTCGGATGTTAAGCCGTGAAACTGATAGATTTGCTCAGACCATGTGATGTGATTATGGGCAATATCCCAATCCCAAATCCCTGATTGACCCACTAATAATGCGAGACGCAACCGTTCTTCACTCTGCCGTAAAGATTCTTCTGCTTGCTTACGGCTGGTCACATCTTGAAAAATCACAACCCCAGCAATAATCTCTCTGTGGGAGTTGTAGACAGGCGTTGAACTCACATTGATCACACCTTTAAGTCCATCTCCCCGAACAAAGCGAATCTCCTCTTGATCAACAATCTCACCAGTCATCAGAGAACGTGCTAAGGGCCATTCTTCGGGTTGATACAATTTTCCATCGGGGTGGAAGCCCTGATATACACCGTATTCATTAATATTATTGGCAGAGAGAAACGGTTGCCGCCAGATCTGTTCAACTTGCTGATTTCCCAAGATCAATTTACCGGAAGGAGCATGGGCAATGATGACACCCGCAGGCATTTGCCGTAGCACTGCTTCAAATTGAGCGCGTTCGGTTGACAGTTCGTGCAATAGTTGCTCTCGGTCAGCTTCTACCTGTTTGCGATCGCTAATATCAAACAAAACGCCAATAGAACGAATGGGCAAGCCATTCGTATCGTAAGTAAAACTTCCTAGTGCGGCTAACCACCTGATCTGCTGATTATCTGCTCGGATGATGCGATATTCAGCACGGTAGAGCCGTTGTTCCTCACGTGCTCGTTGCCATTCTGCTAACACTCGTTCTCGATCGTCCGGGTAAATATGGCTACTCCACATGTCCTCACTGGCTTCCCCCGTTGCTACAGGTTCATAACCCAGCATCGTGAAATGTTGGACTGACCAGATGGCTTTTCCAGTGTTCAAGTCTACGTCCCAGGTGCCCATTTGAGCACCTTCCATGGCTAATCGCACCCGTTCTTCGCTCTGGCGCAGGGATAGCTCTGCCCGTTTGTATTCTGTTACATCCGTAGCAACTGCGAGAACGGTTGTGACTTGCCCTCCCTGAATTAATTCAGGGACAAAACGAACTCGGTACGAACGCAACTCGTTGCATGAATTGGGAAACTCATATTCGATCGACTGACGCTGCCCTGTTTCAAAGACCTGCTGTAAGATGGCGTACCAGCGTTGCGATCTCTCATCTGTAAAGCCCAGTTCAAAACCTGTTTTACCAATGAATTGTTCTGGTGGAATCCCCAATGCCCGCTCAACACTAGGGTTAATGTAGAGATGGCGGAGGTCACGATCGTAGCGAATGACGATATCTGGCGTATTTTCAACGAGCGTCCGAAACTCCTGTTCTCGGTTGAGCAATTCTGCTTCTGCTTGCTTACGGGCAGTAATGTCATACACGGTACCGACGACTTGATGCGCTCGTCCATCGGACAATCGGGTCGAAACAGTATTCCGGCTCCATAGCCAACGCCACTCCCCATTAGCATGGCGCATCCGATACTCGTGATCGACAATCTCGTCATCTTGCGCTTGATCCAATCGTTGAATCTGAAGACCAAGATTCGCAAAATCTTCAGGATGCATCAGTTGCGGAAATAGCTGATCCCCTAACCTCTGGATGTCCTCGGGAGTATAGCCCAACAGTTCACCAATCTGGCGATTGACATAGACATTGCACTGCTCGAGCATGTCATAAACATAAAGGGTTCCCGGTGTTGCATCGGCGATCTGCTGAATGAATCGTTGGCTTTCCTGAAGTTGCCGTTCAGCCTGTTTTCGATCGCTAATATTCGTGGTACTTCCTACGATTCGTGTGGGATTACCATCCGAGTCTCGCACTACGACTAAACCCTGATCCAAGACATCAATGTACTGATTCGACTTGTTGAGAACTCGATATTCAGCAGCAAAATAATCGTGCGTAGTCAACGTCACCAGGGCTTGTTCTTGAATACGTGATAAATCACTGGGGTGAACGCGATCTCGCCACCATTGACCCGTGGGTTCAGCTTCTTCCAGCGAATACCCCAAAATCCGGGTTAATCCATCGGTTCGTTCGACTCGATCCCGTTCTAGATCCCAATCATAGATCAAGCAATTGACGGCTTTTGCTGCGAGTTGAAAGCGTTCATTCGCCACACTTAACCGCTCTTCACTTCCCCGCAGTGCCGCTTCAGTTTGCTTTCGCTCTGTTCTTTCTCGGCTCAACTGTTGCTGGAGTTGCTGAAGTTGCTGCTGACACTGGTTGTGAGACTGCTCCAAATCTCGCAGGCGTTGGCGAAGTGCATTGACTTCGTCAAGATGGGGATTTGTACGGATGCTAGGGTCATTCATTGTCACTAAGAAATTCAGGAGGTTGAGTAATAAAGCAGAAAAGCGTCAAAAATCTTTGGATGCACTAGGTCTGATGGAGTAATTCAGAGATCGCTTGCACTAACGCGTCTGGATCGACAGGCTTGGCAAGATGCCGCTGAAACCCAACGGCTAAAGCTTGTTGTTGATTCACCTCGCTAGCATAAGCCGCTAGTGCAATGGCTGGAATTTGTTCACCCTCCTCGGGAAGAAGTTTTCGGACTTGCTGTATCAGCGTATAACCATCTACCTCCGGCATCCCAATATCTGCAACAATCAAGTGTGGTTTTAACTGACGGACTTGATCTAGTGCTTCGGTTGCCAAAGATGCAGCTATTATCGTTGCGCCTGCTTGCTCTAAGATAAATTGAACGAGTTCAAGATTATCAACTTCATCATCAACCACCAAAACATTAGCGCCTTGTAGATTCAGATCACTCATCGGTAGTGCCTCCTCTAAAATTGAAGGGGATGAGGGCATCCGGGGAAGCGTTACCGTAAAAGTTGCGCCTTGCCCTTCTCCAGAACTTTCTGCTCTAATCTGACCGCCATGTAACTCTACAAGATGCCGCACAATTGCGAGTCCCAATCCTAACCCACCAAAAGTTCGAGTTGTGGTGCTGTCTGCCTGCCGAAAGTATTCAAAGACATGAGGGAGGAAGTCTGGATGGATGCCCTTGCCAGTATCCGTGACTTGAATCTGAGCCTGAAACTGCGTTGTTGACAGCCGAATTTGAATTTGTCCGGTTGCAGGCGTAAATTTCACTGAATTGGTCAGTAGGTTCCAAGTCACTTGCTGTAACCGACCACTATCTCCTAGAACCGTCATAGCTTTGCACTCAAACTGGATTTGAATGCTAATCGCTTTTGCTTCAGCAGCAAGTCGAACCGTTTCGATCGCAGTTGCGATCGTTGCGTTCAACTCCACCGGGACAGATTTCAGGCTAAGCTTGCCTTGCAAAATGCGAGAAATATCAAGCAGGTCATCAATCAGTTGAATTTGCAGTTTGGCGTTCCGTTCAATGGTTTCCAAGGCTGTGGTTGTCCTACTGTTGTCGAGTATTCCTTGCCGAAGCAAACGCGACCAGCCCAAAATTGGATTGAGGGGTGTTCGGAGTTCATGAGACAAGACTGCCAAAAACTCATCTTTAATCTGGTTTGCAGCTTCTGCTTGTTCTCTCGCTTCGCGTTCTTGTTCTAGAAGTTGTAACCGTTCCGCTTCGGCTCGCTTATGATCGGTAATATCAAAAAACAGCCTATCCCAAACTTCTCTCTGCTCGGTATACTGAGGACGCGAACGTCCCTGCACCCATTTGTGCTGCCCAGAGGGTGTAATTAGCCGTCCTTCCCAACGCCAAGGTGCAGAGTTTTGAACAGCTACGTCAGCAGAATTTTGAAAAGACGATTTATCGTCGGGATGAATCAATTGCAGGAAGTCGTTTGCATCCTGAAGAATTGCTTCAGGCTCTAGTTCAACCAATGCACGTGAACCTGAGCTGACATAAGTAAACTTAGCTTTGGTAGAAGCAGCATTGCCATTTGCACAGGGAGCATAACGATAAACCATGCCCGGCATATTGCTGACCAGTACCTGAAATCGGTCTTCACTGTGACGGAGCGCTGCTTCTGCTTGCTTGCGTTCGGTAATGTCTAACGCAATTCCCAGGCAACCGGGGCTTCCCTCTGCATCATGGGTTAAATTCGCCCAGATTTCCAAATCCACCCTCTGTCCATTTTTCCGCTTATGCTGAGCTTCATATCCATTGAGGGATTGCCCACTCAACACGGTTTGAAGACTGGCAAGAAACTCCGCTTGTCGATGAGGGACTGTTGGCCAATTTATGCCAACAGTCTCCTCGGCACTCCAGCCAAAAATTTGCTCTGCTGCACGATTCCACAATTTAATAGTTCTCTCTGAATCAAAAAATGCGATCGCAACGGGACAGAAATCGAGTAGGGTTTGTAGCGTTTGATTTGTGCATTGCAGTTCTTCTTCTGCTCGTTTGCGTTCTGTAATATCAGTGACAAGAATTGGAACTCCGGTGGTAGACGGATAAATATGGTTCTCAAACCACCGATGCCAGGGGGCATAAAAGTATTCAAATTGAAGATTTCGCTGCTCTGCTGCGGCTCGATGCACCTTAGTATAAAACTGGCTATCAACGAGATCTGGAAAGAGATCCCAAATACATTGACCTATGAGTTCTTCTTTAGATCGGCCCACAACTTTTATCACTCGATCGTTGACGTAAACATAACGCGACTGCTGATCTAGTACTACAGTTGTAGATATTGGGAACCCTAGAAATGTCGTGAACATTTTGGGGCTGGTGGTCGATGCTGAGTCATCCAGGTGCATTGCTACAAATGAGGACTGAGGTGCAGACATGGCTGCGTGAATTCGATGCACTGATTGCGCGAGTCGGGTATCAGTTCGGACGAGTCGAAGCCAGACAACGGATGCAGGAGTACGTTCAAGGGTTGCTGAGTCCAATTGAGCGCAAGAACGGTTGGCAGTTGTCAGAGCAATGTGGCGATGAGACACCTTATGGCATCCAACATCTGTTGAATCGGTCAAAATGGAGTGCAGATGAGTTGCGGGATGATGTTCGCAGCTATGTGGTGGAACAGATGGGAGATCGTGAAGCTGTGCTTGTGATTGATGAAACCGGATTTCTCAAAAAAGGCAAGCATTCCGTTGGGGTACAGCGGCAGTACTCTGGAACCGCAGGACGAGTCGAGAACTGTCAGATTGGCGTGTTCCTAGTCTATGCAACTCGTCAAGGACATACATTTCTTGACCGAGAATTGTACTTGCCGAAAAGTTGGACAGACGACGCGGCACGTTGTCGAGCGGCGCATATCCCCGTGGAGCGCAAGTTTGCTACCAAGCCAAAACTGGCACGTATGATGCTGGAGCGAACGTTTGAAGCACAAGTGCCCGTGGGCTGGGTGACAGGGGATAGTGTGTATGGCAGTGACTACCACTTGCGCGATTTGTTGGAACAACATCAGGTGCGCTATGTGCTGGAGGTCGCGTGTGATCACTCGGTCAGTTTCAAGTGGGAAAAACAGCGGATTGACCAAGTTATTGCTGAACTTGACTCCAGTGATTGGTCACGCCTGAGTGCAGGCAGCGGTGCAAAAGGACAACGCTGGTTCGATTGGACAGCGATTGCTATCCCGCATCCTGAGCGACCAAACTGGCAGCGTTGGGTGGTGGCACGCCGTTCTGTTGACCAACCCAATGAAGTTGCCTACTTCTTAGCATTTGTTCCGACGGGAACTCCCCTCGAAGCCGTCGTCAAGATCGCAGGCACGCGCTGGACAATCGAAATGTGCTTTCAAACTGCCAAAGGGGAAGTCGGCTTCGACCAGTATGAGGTCAGAACTTGGCAAGGCTGGTATCGTCATATCACCTTATCTTGCCTCGCTCATGCGTTTTTGACGATAGTCCGCTCACATGCATCTGAATTAGAAAAAGGGGGGCATCTATCGCGTCAGTTCTCCGCATTCAAGCGCAAGCGTGGTCTGTAATTCCAAACTCAATTGCTGAGATTCGCCGCTTGATCTGGCATTTAGGTTGGGAACTCAAACAGTCGATGTTGTTTCGATTGCATTGGTCGATGTGGCGACAACAGCATCAAACAGTGGCACAGTTCCATCACTACAAACGCCGTCAGGCTATATATTCCCAAGACTTATCACGATAGATCTACAACTGTAGTACTAGAACCAGAAATTGATCGTTAATACTGGCTAGCACCGTTTCAAGCTGAGCATTTGCTGCTCGCTGAGGTGCAAGCAGCAAATGCTCTCGGCGCATGGCTTCTTGTTGAATCGCGGTCACTCGTTTGTGTTCGCTCAAATCCAGCACAAAATCTGTAACCGTTACGTCTCCAGTCATCACTGCACCATGCAGGACAGGAACACGAAACCCATCTTTACGGGGGTACTCCTTCTCAAGCGGGGTACAGCCTCCCGTTAACAGTAGTTGAGCGACTGCTCTTTCACTGCCCCCCACAGATTCAGGAGGTGTGATCATGCGCCAATCTAATCGACCAGTATGCAATTCCTCTTGGCTGGAGCCCACAAGCTGTAGAAAGTTTTGGTTCGCGTCAAGGATTACGCCATCTATTCTGGCGACTAACGTTCTAATGATGTTAGATCCTGCTAAACAGCCAAATTGGGCTTCACTTTCCTGTAGAGACTTGAACTTTATTTCTGCTTTATGACGAGCAGCTCGCTGGGCTTCGGTTAATGAATTAATGAAAAGCGCTGTCATCACGAAAGGACCGAGGCGCGCAAAAGTCCCCAAATCAGGCATACCAAGCTCGTAAATCGGCTCAACCAGGAAAAAGTTGATGACAAGCGTAGGAAAGACTGTTGCAGGGATTCCTGAATCTAACCCACCATACCATGCACTCAGCATGACAGCAGCAAAAAAGAGAGGAGACGGTGTTGATGCGAGATAAGCATTAAGTGCAAGGATGATTCCTAACGCCAAAGTAACAGAAACGATCGCCACACCATATTGTGCAATGTAAGATGGTGAACCATTCTGCCGCGTTTGAGCATTCCTTAACCATCTTGAATTTTTCTTGCCCATCGTCCTTCTAACTCCAGGCTGATATTGAAGAATTGATTTGGGCGAATTTTAGACCAGATGCTTCTAACATAGATACGGGTCTTACATCAGTAGATTTGGGAGCGTAAAATGCGCTGTAACCGATTATCCTACTTCAGGGGTATGTAACTATCTATCTAGTGGTAGAACTGCAAAATTTGTTCTCTGCTGTTTTTATCTTTGGCATTATCATGAAGAACATATTCGCCTTGTGGCACTGTTGCAAAGGTCTTAAAGTGACAAACGAATTGGTCTCGTTCGTATTGTTTTAGAGGATGTTTGAAAAAACGGCACTGTCAACTTAATCGAGAATATTCAAAATTAAGCGCGATAATCCCCCAATTGTTAGTCTCGCTCAATTTACGCAGCATCTTTCAGACAAGTGATTTCTCGCCAATCTTCAAAGCGGTGGCAGAGTTGTTCTCGATATTGTTTCGCACTTAGTTCATGTTGCTTGGGATGAAAGTGTCCTCGAATTAGGTCAAACGTAGAAAGAAATCGTTGGGCTTGCCCTAGGGATTTGAATCGCCGCATTCGTCGCTCTCGCACTCTGGTTGGTTGATGCGAATTCTCCGCTCGATTATTTAACCCCTTGTGCTGTCGATGTTCTACACTCGGCATCACTCGTCTCTTTGCCGCTTCGTAGCTCTTTAATGTGTCGGTGACCATCACCCGTAGCACAAAGCCCTGTTTCTTTAGCAATTTGCGGAAGAATCGCTCTGCTGCCTTTGTGTCTCGTTGCCGTTGCAGCAAGACATCCAGCACGTGGTTCTGTCGCAAAGCTTTTAAAGTGACAAACAAACTGGTCTCGTTCGTATTTCTTAAGCAGTAACTCCAAAGGTCTCATTGATGAATGCTGCTTGAGATACACTATCCCCTCGACTAATTCCCTTTACCTGTCCTTTGCGGATCATCGCCATTGCCTCAATCCCACGAAGAGTTCTTCTCACCGTGTTGAATGATTGAAATCCCATCATCGGTTTGACAATCCGTTTCACATTCCGATGGTCCCGCTCAATCCTGTTGTTCAAGTACTTGCTCTGTCGTAATTCGGTCTCGGCTTTCAATGTTTTCTCCTGCTTCAATTCATCCATCGCAACTAGATACGCGGCATTTTTATCCACGGTAATCACTCGGGGAGTTTGAGTATGCTTGGCTGCCAACACTTTACGGAAAAATCGCGCTGCTGCCTTACCATACCGTTTCGCGCTCAGCATGAAGTCCAGCGTATTGCCCTCTGAATCCACTGCTCGATATAGATATTTCCACGCACCTCGAATTTCGATGTAAGTTTCGTCCACCCGTCATGAGTCATTGGTTGGATTCAGAAACGGACGAATGCGCTTGTCGAGTTTGGAGGCGAATTTCAAAACGAGCGCGATTAAGGGTGGAATGATCAACTGCAACACCCCTTTCCGCCATCATTTCCTCTAAATTCCGGTAGCTCAAAGAATAGCGACAATACCAGCGCACGTTCAGCAAGATAATTTCAGGCAGAAAGTGATGCCATTTGAACAGCGAGTCGGTCGTCATTTAGGGCAAGGCTAAAGAAAAATTGAGCTTCCCTACCTTATCATCTTTGCGACACAACCAAGATACAAATGGTGCAGCACATCGAAATAATAAATTTTAAGATTTTATAGCTCGCTCCAACGATCGCGATAAGGTGTGTAAAGAGCGTCTCCCCAAAAGTTCCACTGTTTGTACCATTCATCTCCGAGGGATGGAGGTGATTTATGAGCACCGATGATTTGCCGTTGAAGAATTTGCAATTGAAGCAAGTGACGCATGACCTACGATCAAGCGTTGCTGATCTAAACACAGTCAATCCTTGGATAGGTTTACTGCGGTTTTGTACTTTGGGATTTGTTTGCTTGAGCTTGATAGTTTTAGCTTGGTTGTCCCAAACCTCGTGGGGCTTTGTCGGTTATAGCGCGATCGCTGGATTTGTGTATGCAATCTGGTTTATCTGCACTCACGATGCGACTCATCATACGCTCACGGGTTGGGTCTGGTTTGATGAGGCACTGCCGCGCTTGATGTCTTACCCAATGCTTTGGATGCATAGTGTTTATGCACAAATACACCGCCTGCATCATGGCTGGAATGGTACCAATTTGCAAGATCCAGAACGAGTCCAGTGGACACTCGAAGAGTATGAGAATGCGAGTGTTTGGATGAAGTGGTATGTGCGGCATCAATGGCAAGTTGACCTGTTCGTGCTGGGTGGACTGGGCATGATTGCTAAAACAATTCGCCATGGATGGCAGTTTGGTAAAACGATTCCGGCAGTTCGCCGAGCACTTTTATTTGATGCGATCGGCATTGTTCTGGTTCAAGCAAGCTTTTTAACCGTGGCACTGTTTACACAGCATCTATGGCAATACATTATCTTTTGGTGCATTCTGGAGCGAGTGATTGGCGTGGTCGTTCAAGCACGAGATCATCTTGAACATTACGGAATGTGGAGCCAAGCACCCGGACATCAACTGACACAGCTTTACAGCAGTCGTAATCTGACTGTACATCCGATCGTCGGTTGGCTTGTGGGCGGATTGAACTATCATTCTGTTCATCATGCCTTTCCAAGTATTCCCTTCGATCAACTGCCTGAAGCTTTCAGAAGAATTGAAAGCGTCTTGAAACAACATGATCTACCGCCAATGACTGTAGGATGCGGGTATGTCAAGGAGGTAAGCCGTTTAAGTACGCAACCCTCGGCGATTGGAACAGATCAAGTGGATAATTTAACAGGTCGTTATCAGATGTTGAATTTGTCGTGAGAGCAGAAAACTTCGGAGTGATTGCTTAAAACAATACGAACTAGACCAACTCGTTTGTTACTTTATTAATTATCTTTGCGACAGAACCCTGCGACAGTGCCTTAGCGTTTGCACACCTGAATTTTACTGCTGACGATCGTGACTCTAGAAGAACGTTGCCTTCTTACAAGGTGAGTCTGTGTGATCGAGCAATTGCTCAATCCACAGGTTCAGATGGTGCCTCAAAGATTTGAATCCCAGGCTGCTCCAGCACAAACCCCACGTCCGTCAATTCCCCCATTCTCCCCGTGATAATCGCACTCCAGTTCTGGTACTGTTTCGTTCCTTCGACCCAGTTGTTCCAGATCCTCGGTCGGACTGTGACACTCACAATTGCACTCCCAATATCGATGGTAAAACTGCGCCAGTCATTCTCCACAACCGTCACGTTTGGCAGTTGCGTGATCTTGATGGTCAAGGGACCGAGTACCCCTGAAATTGAAAGCATTAATACACCTCCATCAGCCCCCTAACGGCTGAGTTTATAGTGCGGTGGCTTGTCTTGAACCTTCTCGGCTTTGCCCGCTCGAATCAGGTGCATGAATGTCGCTCCCAGCGTTCTTCTGGCTATCGGCAGGTCAGCTTCCTCGAACGGGTCGTACAGAGCTACAATGAGTTCATCAGTTGCGTAAACTCGTGCTGCATCTTGCTGCATCACTTCGAGAATGGCATCACGAAGACTCTTGCCGTTGAAGCTGCCCTTGAGGTGCTTAGCATCAAACGCTTGCGATTGACTCGTTTTTCCTTTCCCTTTCGGCTTTGCGGTGCTCTTCGTGCCTATTTTGCGAGGACGAGGAACAGATTGAGTTGGGACTTCAGTCGTCGCGTGCTCTAGGATGTCAGGCACAGATTCAACGATGTCATCTACAGCAGGCACTTCGACTTTCGCGAGTACATCAAGCAGCGCATTGAGAGCTTGAAGGGTGCGATCGACTTGAGCACTGACTGAGGACTCGATTTCGGACACAATCTTGCGGCGATCGTTCACTAAGCGGGATCGCTCTTGTTCGAGTTGTTGTTTCGTTTCATCGCTTAACATTGCAGAGGACATAGGGGCTGGCTCACGAACTGGATTGCTCTGATTGTAGTGCCAAGCCGAGCCCATGAACGCTAGCAAAGCATTAAAATGGATGAAACCCGCTGTTATTCTTGCCAAGCCTGATGTCTCATTCACTCGACCCTACCGAAGATGCAGAACTCGTCCAAGCTGTTCAGGAAAGTCTACAGCAGATGTCAATTGAGCTTGAACACCCACAAGATGCAGAAGCGATTCAACAGCTCTATCAGAAAGCGCAAAGGCTGCTCAGCCATCTTGCTCCTGACCCATTGACAGTAGCACGAGTGACGGGTGTATTGCTGGTCTATCAACTGCCAGGGACAGAGCCGGAAGAGGTGAAATGGTTTGAGGGTGAGCTACAGAATTCTTCAGACCTAGAATCGATTGAGGAGCTCGTCGATTCAATCTTCCGCCCCGATGCGTTGTAGTCCTGAAGAACCTGCAGCCAAGAGATTGCTTCTGCCAAAGATTGAATCGCCAGATATTAGAGAGCTGTACATTCGTCCAATTCACCCGTACATGCGCTGAATCGTTAGCTCAAAGGGTTTGTGCAGTGGGCAAAGTAGCGTCTTTGAGCGAGGTGGACTCAAACGGCAAGGTCGTGTCCTCAACCACAACCGAGTAGCAAGATTTATATGAAAGCTCGGCAGTCTTAGCAAACTGCATTCAAATTCAAACGCTTCGATTGCAATCCATCATGACTTTGTGTTACTTTTGGCGCTCTTTATCGACTAAGCAATCAGGGCAACTATGGAAAGTCAAAGAACTCGTCAAATACAAACAACCCCAAATGATTTCTACTCATTGTTCATCAAAAAGTTGAAATCTAAGGGAATCACCCTGGACAATGTTTTGCAGTTTGAGCAAAAGCCCACCTTTAAGAAAGGCGATATTGCTCAAAGATTTGAAGCGTATGTGCAAAAAGATGAGCATCTCTACCGAATAGACCAACAAGGAAAGAAAATTCCGCTCGCCAAACGTTACATCTTTCAAAAATTCGCGAATCATTATGCACATGAAATCATTCAAACTCTGGGATTAGAAGTGAAGCCTCTAGCACAGATGCGGAGTCTTTCTAAAGCCGATCGATTAATCCAGTTCATCCGCCAATCGCCCCAAGACCTTGAAGAACAAATTCTCCTTTGATTTGATATTTGATCTGGAAGCACCTCGCTTGCAGGCAAGATCAGATTTTGGAACTCTGATAGATCTTGCTCAGTTGCCATCCAGTAAAATTCATCTCTTCAATCAGCAACTCGGCAGACAATTGTACTTCCAGAGATCACCGCTTGCGAGGGCTTTTCTTTGAAGACAGACGAAAGAATGATGGACGAGACTCTGAACCGACCATCGTTTGCCTCTGAAGGTGCGTTGGCACAACGACACTACTCTCGTAGCGAGAACTCCGATGCTGATCGTTATGCAATAACTTAAACGTCTCTTGATGTTTAGATCGCGATGCTTCAATTCTTGTCGGAGTGGAGACCGAACTCACAATGCTTGTACTTGCAACATTCGTTTGCCGTTGTTGATTGATGATTTCAGATTCAAGTACGGCACGATCGACGATCTTGCCCAGAGCCAGCGGATCTGTTTCAGTGATTTCCAATTGAGGAACTGTACTGCGCCCCTTCCAATCTTTGGGAAGGTCAAAATCAATCCATAAAGCCCGCATCTTCGTCAGCTTTCCGCCTAAATCGACCCATGCCAGTCCCTTCTCTGCGAGTAAGCCATACTTCAATTCATCAGCCGAAACAGAATCCACTTCTTCTTCGTAGAAGCTCTCAGTTGAAGAACGCCCAGTCTGCCGCTTCGCATTCGCATCGAACAACAGTGCGGAGCTCGCACTCCCTTTCGACTTCGATCGACTGACAGACTTTTTGATCACGGTTGTCTTTCCCAACCAATGTGAGAGATCCATTGCCGTTTTATTATCTCCCAATCGCATGGCAACTTTCAGATTCACATTCGCCATCACCCGTTCATAAAATGCTTGGCTTAGTCCCAATGATTGATCACTCAATCCTGCTGCGGACTGCGCTCCAAAAAGCAACGCAAACCTTCCTTTTCTGGCTAATTCAAACAGATTTGCCCAAGTGGGAGAGAAGGTAGATGCCCCTTCATCCACAATCACAAGATGTGGGTCATCCAACCGAAAGTCCTGATTTGAAGTAATTTCACCGATCGACACTTCAAGATCCTCGCGGAATACCTTCAACATCCGTGATGCTCCTTCAGATTCCTCCAGTCGTGGCAGCATAAAATACACAATCTTTCCCTGCATGATTGCTTCGGTCAAACGTAGATCCGAGTGAGTGGAACAGAATACATCTCCCGCATCTCCGGCTGCAATCGAGTGCAGTTCAGAAGCAATCCCTCGCAAATTATCGGTGAGTTTCTGAATATCCAATGTCCCTTTTGCGGTACGGTATGTCGTCGCAAAATGACTCAGTTCTAGCAGTGCCTCTTGAGCATTCACGGATTGCAGCACGTTATGAAGATAGGGATAGGCGATCGCAAAAGAACTCAGCGCAACCGCAACATCTTTGATCGACCAAGATAAGCCGATGCTATCCAGCGCACGAACAATGCGGAACACAGAGTCAGCCGCTAAGCGATCATAGTGTTTCGCCGTACTCGCATCCGCAATGGGGGGTAACCCTGCTCGCAACACTTTACGTGCTTTCACATCCGCTCGCTGAGTGGTCGCAACGAAGTTATAGGAATGAATGGGACTGAGTGGATCAATGACGATCAAATCCTCGATGCGTCCCGTAATGTGTGCCATGTAAATGATATGCGCTAACGTTCCAGAATCTCGTTTCGCATCGATAAAAGTACAACCACTGGCACGACCGCGCAGCATTTGTTGAAACAGCAATGATTCGAGCCACAATGTTTTCCCAACCCCAGTTTTAGCAAACACAGCGGCATGAGTGCAGAGATCATCGTCCGATACCCAAAGCGGTGCTCCTGTTTCTAGCTCAAATCCAATCAGGTAACGGTCTAATATCTTCTTCCCAGCTTGTCGCGATTCAAAGAGCGCCTTTGCAAAGCAATCTCGTTGGGGAGGAGCGCCCAGTACTTTCCTCCCTTTACGTAAAGCCTGCTCTTGTTGACGAGCTCGCTCGACGAAGAAGATATCGCACCCCACTCCAAGAACTCGTAAATAAAAGACAAAGACAGGACATCCAAGCAAGTAGCAAAGCAACGGAGAACGAGCAATCTGAGGAAATAAAGCAAGAAGTCCAACAATCACTCCAGTCGCGATCGCGCTGTGGAGAAGTCCAACTTTGAGCGATCGCAATCGTAGCGTTTTGAAATCGGTGGGACGGGTGCGATCAAGCGCCATGCAAATACACTGCAAAATCAATACAAAAAGCAATCCACGCCGAAATTCTCATCAAGAAGGGATCGGCAATGAAAGAACCATCTGACCACCGACCTGCGATTCTTTTTGGATCAGAAAAGATTGAAGCAATGCATGGCTGATATACATAAATAAAGATTGCATTGTTATGCATATCAGCTATGATATTGATACACGACTTCTTGGACAGATATCATGGCTAGTAGAAAGTGGCTTGCCGAGCTGATTCAATCTCAATACATCCCCTTCATCCAATCCGTGAAGAATACGGCGGCTGGTCATAAGAAGCTAGAAAAATTTACCGAAGAACTCCGTCAAAGTTGGGCAGAGCGGGGGCTAATATCTCTAAAACAGCAACAAGGTTGCATGGATCAAATCCGCAGAGCGATCAAGGATGGGCTGGGCGAAGATCACTTCTCTCTCGACTTCATCGCGTTCTCTACCGAAGAATATACGGCGCTTAATGATGAGAAGCAGCGTAGTGTCGCTGAACGCAATGAAGATGTGAAATACATTCATGATCCGGACAGAATTGTCGCTCAAGCCGTTCGACTCCTGGAACGCCCAGATTGGGCTGATGTTGCCGCAGGTCTAGCCGTACTCACTGGACGCAGAGTGACAGAACTTCTGGCAACCGCAAGGTTTGAGCCAAAAACAAAGTGGAGTGTCACCTTTACAGGCGCATTAAAACGACGCCAAGAGACGCAAACGCTGAGTTTTGAGATTCCGACGCTGACCACTGCTGATAAAGTTTGCAAAGCGCTCACCAAGATTCGCCAACAGCTTCCAGAAGCTCAATCGATGAGCGCAAACAAGATCAATCAAAAATTTAGTCAAAGAGTTGCCGTCGCTTGCGATCGACATTTCGAGAATCTGGTTCCATCTAGAGCTGGAGGCAATCTATATACTCATCTTTTTCGTGCGGTGTATGCGACCATCGCCACATTTTGGTATTGTCCTGCCAATATCGATACAGTTGAGTTTCGGGCAGCAATTCAGGGACACTATCAAATTCTGGACAAGAAAAGTCCAACGCTGAAGCGATCGCTAGCGGCATCTCGACATTATGCCGATTTTGATATTGCTGACTCGGTGATCGCGCAGCATCATGGGAAGCGCAAAGGTATCAAATTAGGGCATGGAGGTATTGAACCAATTGCAGCCTTCAAGCAGGAAGCATCCGTCGAACAGTTAGAACAACCAAAACGGACAAGCAGAAAAAGAAGTACGTTGAGCTACTACACTCAAGACCACGATCGCTGGATCTCGATTCTGCAGTTGATCGCACCTGATGCAAAGAATCAATCTGAACGGACTGCCAAACTACTGGAGTGGATCGAAGCCCAATTTCAGCAAACACCCGTTGAACCTGCGTCAAGTCAACCGCAAGAGCCATCGCCTATAGTCGAAATTGAACCTCCGTCTTTAGAGATCCAGCCGATCGAAGACACACCGCCCAAACTTGATCCCACCGTGCAGCTTTTAGTCGAGCAAATGGCTCAGGTTATGCAGTCTGTCGCTAAATTGACCGATGCAATCAGCGCAGGACAATTAGAACGCACCTCCCCTCAAAGGCAACGTTCAACCCCATCCTCGACCCAAACACTTCATTCAACTCAATCGTCAACAGCATCAACAGAGAATCCTCAACCCGCTCGTCCCCGTGGACCTAGAGGAGCATCAGGAGAGATTGTCGATCGGGCGATCGATGCGATGATGGCTTACAACGATATGGCAGAGCGTTTGCATCAAGATAAATGGGCAATTAGCATCAATATCCTCAAGGAATTTGTGTCTTCTCAACCCGCAATTCAAAGAGGATTAGAACAACGTGAAGCGGAGATCAGAGCGCACCATGAACAACACCAAATTGACCCGAAAAAACACAATTTCTTCCATAGAGGAAAGCATAAAATTACTGATTTCATTCAGATCGAGACTGAGCCTCAGAATCAAGAATCTGATGCCATTCCCAACTGAGCTGCCAACTCAGGATCAAACACGGCGCTTTCCCAGTGATTTGCCATTCTTACTGCCTTTGCAGTGAGACCCTTCACTCCCTTGAAATTCGCTCCTGTTAGATTTGCCCCTGTCAAATCAGCTTCGGTAAAATTGGCTTCTGCGAAATTGCCTTGACTCAGATTCGCCTCATACAATTTTGCATAGTAGAAATTGCTACCGACTGCCTTTACTCCGGTCAACGTTGCGCCCGTGAACGTTGATCCCGACAAATCAGCATATGCCAATTGAGCGGATGTAAATTTCGCACCGGTCAGATTAGCGTTCATCAATTTTGCCTGCGTCAGAATCGCTCCTTCCAACTCTGCTGCTGTGAGATCAGATCCATTTAATTTGGCTTGCTTTAATGTTGCTTGCCCCAAACGAATCTTCATCGAGACCGTATCCGTGAAATCGGCAGCGGAGAGATTCGCTCCAGCTAGGTTCGCTTCAGTTAAGAGCGCTCCTCTCAGCGCAATGCCTTCTAAATTAGCATTCATTGCTGCAATGCCTTCGAGCGATACTCCATCTCGATTGAGATCTTCTAATGCTCGAATTCGCGCATAACTTACAGACACATTTGCAGCTGCATCAACAACCTGCCACGCTTCGTAGTGCTTCTGCGCTCTACGCTCAGGAATTTCTTTGAAATACAAAATCACTGCGGCAACGACCGCGATCGATTCCGCATTCTTGAATATGACTTGCACAACATCCCGAATCGATGAGATCGAGGTTTCTTTCTCAACCCACAGAGCAATCAACGCCAGAATGACGACTGCACCTGTAACAAACCAAGCCGTTGGAATGCGTTCGAGTGTCAGGCTCAGCCAGCGAGTCATATTCTGATACGTTTGCTGAAGACGATTGGAAATTTGATGGTGACGCAGAACACCCATCAAAAAGCCTACCAATAATAACCGCGCCATCCATTCTTTCATGGTTAGAGCCGATACTCGAAAACGTCTCATCATCTTTCACCCAGGCAATGTTCGCGATTTTACTCGACAAGCCAGGTGAATTGATCGTCAGGAGAGGCTTGAAATTCGTTACCCTCTCCGTCACTAGAAATGTCGATACAGAAACCCTCTAAGTATTACAGTTGTAGATAGCTTAGACTGAAGAGAACTATCTGGAATATACCGTTGTATGGATAGGCTCTCGATTGACCCTTCCCAAGTCTTTCTAACTGGACAGGCATTAGAAACAGTCTACGAGTGGAGTAACACGCTGAAATCGTTTCAGCAACGACTGAGTCCTTACTTTGCTCGAACTGAAGCGCGTCAAGCAGCTTTCAATTACATTCAAGCCTTGCTCAGTCCCGTCGAGCGGAAAAATGGTTGGCAAATTGCTGAACAGGTCGGGAATGAGAATCCTTACCGAGTTCAACATCTGTTAGGGCGTGCCCAGTGGGATGCGGAAAAAGTCTGTCAGGAAGTGCGGCAGTATGGGGTTGAAGGTTTGAGCGAATCGGACGACATCTTCGCAGTGGATGAAACAGGATTTCTCAAACAGGGACACCAGTCAGTCGGGGTGCAGGTTCAGTATTACGGCACAACCGGACATCTGGAAAACTGTCAGGTGGGTGTCTTTTTAGCCTACATTACTGGCAAAAGTCATACCCTGATTGACCGTCGCCTCTATTTGCCGAAATCCTGGGCGGATGATGCAGACAAGCGATCTAAAGCAGGAGTACCAAAAACAGTGAAGTTTGCGACCAAAGCGCAACTCGCTCAACAGATGTTGCAAGCGGCATGGGACGCTGGGCTTCGTTCTGCTTGGGTAGTTGCCGATGAAGTGTATGGCAACGATGCTGGTTTCTGGTGGTGGTTAGAGAAGACTGGACAACAGCCTTACGTACTCACCGTGAACAAAAAACAACCAGTGGTGATAGGTTGGCAACCTAATCGAGCCGAAGCAGTGAAATGCCCCCCAAAAACTAGACCACTCCAAGAGCGACAAGAAACCGTTTAAGGAGTAGGATCAAGTGCATGTCAAATCAAGCCAAGAAATACAGCCCGCA
Source organism: Leptolyngbya boryana PCC 6306 (assembly GCF_000353285.1). NCBI lineage: Bacteria > Bacillati > Cyanobacteriota > Cyanophyceae > Leptolyngbyales > Leptolyngbyaceae > Leptolyngbya > Leptolyngbya boryana. The sequence continues at coordinate 146,118 of NZ_KB731325.1, read as the reverse complement.
ATTCAAAGCCAAAGTCGTCCTCGAACTGCTGCGTGGAGAAAAGACGCAAACCGAGATCAGTCGAGCGCACGGGGTGCATCGCAGTGTATTAACGCGGTGGCAAAACGAATTTGTCGAACGAGCGTCGTCTGTATTTGGCGAAGTTGGACAAGTTTCGGAAGTCGAGTCGCGGATAGCCGAACTCGAACAGATGGTGGGAAAATTGACGATGCAGTTAGAGATCGCAAAAAAAGCATCGAGCATCTCAGTGATGAAACAAAGCGGCAAATCGTAGCTGAACTTGAACCGCACTATTCAGTGCGGCAGATTTGTGAAGTACTATCAGTGAATCGGAGTAGCTTGTACTATCAGCCCGTTGAAGAAGAACTTGCAACCGAAACAGAATTGAAAAGCGCAATCGACAAAATTGCAGGGGAGTTTCCAAGGTATGGATATCGACGGATCACTCAGCAACTGAAACGGCAAGGCATCGTCGTGAACCACAAGCGGGTGGCGCGAATGATGAAAGAGATGGGAATTGCAGGCAAAGCCCCAAAACGGCGATGCCGAACCACGAATAGCAATCATAGCTTTGCACGATATCCGAATCGCGTTGCAGGACTGAAGATTGAACGCCCTAACCAAGTTTGGGTGAGTGATATCACCTATATTCGATTGGGAGAAGGCTTTGTTTATCTCGCTGTGTTGATGGATGTATTTACTCGGTGTATTCGGGGTTGGCATTTAGGGCGAGGCTTAGATCACAGCTTGACCTTAACTGCATTGAACAAAGCGCTCGAACATTACCAACCTGAGATTCATCACTCCGACCAAGGAGTGCAATATGCAGCGACAGGCTATGTCGAGGTGCTCAAGCAACGCAAGATTGAAATCAGCATGGCAGAAGTGGGAGAGCCAACGCAGAATGGCTATGCGGAGAGATTGATGCGAACCATCAAAGAGGAGGAAGTAGATTTATCAGAGTATCGCAACTTTGCGGAAGTCTACATGCAGGTCAAAGTGTTTTTGGAGGAAGTGTACATGAGGAAGAGGATACATTCATCAATTGGATATCTAACACCGATTGAGTTTGAAAGTGAATGGAGAAGCAATCAATAAAACAAACACGAAAAAGAATAAGCAATAGCAGTATACTAGCTCGTAGCTAATGCTGCTTTTATCGACAAAGGAAGTGGTCTAGTTTCAAGGGGTCATTTCACAGTCTGTCTGTCTGTGCCACCGGAGCAATGGCAACGCCTGAGTTGTGGTCAAGGCAGTAAAGGAGAACGAGAGTATGAATGGGCTAGGGTCGCAATCAATTGTGGCGATTCCGGAAGGTTTCAGCGGTGGTTAGTGTTTCGTCGTTCTCTGGAACAAATCGACCCACCGCAACACGTTAGCTATTACCAAGTCTTTGCGCCTAAGGACACATCATTAGCAACGATCGCGAAAGTAGCAGGAAAACGGTGGGGTATCGAGGAGTGCTTCAAGTTGGCAAAGAGTCAGTTGGGCTTGGCAGATTACGAGGTTCGTTCTTGGGTGGGTTGGCATCGGCACATGACGTTAGTATTAGCCGCACAAGCATTCCTGACTGTACTGCGCGCTCAAGTAGAACCGCTGATACAATGCTCTCATAGTGCCTCCCCCCCTTTGGCTCTAGTTGGCTCTCCGGTTGCGTTCAAAGTGTTCAGAGGGTAATCATCAGATTGAGTTCGTGGGAGATGCAGCGTTGGATATGGAGACTCCTATTTCCAAAGGTTTGGTCACTTGAATCCATTTTGCATTGGTCTTACTGGCGCAGAGTGCATCAAGCAGTCGCTCGATACCATCACTACCGCAAACGTTCTCAATCCTAGATCTACAACTGTAATACTAAGAATTGATGATTACAATTCCAACGATGCCTATTTTTGTCTGTTTGTAAGTTAAAAGAATTCTTACTAAAATTCTTACTAAAATTGATGTTATGCTGTGGGCAGTCAGCAAAACGTGGCAAAATGCCAGACAGGGCAATCGTTCTATGGCTCGACCCATTAATCCAAAATGCTTAGAATGCTCAGCCTATTCCGTTGAATGGGCGCGTGTGGAACATGGACCTAACGGCGATGGCTGTTGGGTTGAGGAAGAGAATCGTTGTGAAAAACTGCGATGGCAATATCAAAATCGAGCAGAACAGAATGCTAAACGTCGATTAGAGTATCGCCTCCGACAGCAGGCAAAACAAACTGTTGCTCAGGTCAGCTTTCCGGTTGCTCAACGCCCAACGCCGATTCGGATCATTTTTTCTGAAGAGCCTGATAACTTTAAGAAGAACGTTACTTTGGTTCATGCGATCGAGTTCCAGCTTTGGGTGGGAACAGAATGCTATACAAAACGTGAACCCATTGCCTGTTGGGGAATGCGGGGAGATGAAGTAGCAAAACTCATGGAAGAGATTCTGACTGAATTTACGGCTCAATATAGTGCCACGCTCAATCAAGGAAAGCACTTTAAGAAATTTGTGACGATTCACAAGCATATTCGGGAGTGCAAGATTAATCATCCCTGGAGTCTTCAACATGGATGAGCGGCAAAGACTTCATGCCGCACTTCAAGAGGCTCTTGTAGCACCTGTTAAGGCTGACTGCCGTTCGCTCTGTCAGTTGCTAGAAGATGCGATCGCTTTGCAGCCGGATGCAGTTTGTCTCCAAATCGGAGGAGATGCGATCGCACTAATTGCCGAAGTTCTCTACCTGAAGATGATGGCTTATCAGGAGGTGAATAAAACGGATGTGCCTGACGAGGAAGACTCCGGATTCCCAGTCCTCGATGACGATGATCATGCCTATGAACGACACACGATGAGCCTGGATCTCGAAAGCGATGAGGAGGAATGGGGAAAACCTAAAAAAGTTGCTTCTCGCAGAGCACCAAACGATTCAGTTGCCGCACCTGTTCCGCCGAAGCGCGTCCTGAAAATGCTACAGGATCTTGCAGGGGATGAAGACCCAACTGGATGGAGCGTTGCGATCTCAGCTTGGCTCAAGCGTAAGAAGATTAACGAGCCCATCCCAATTGCGCAGATTCATCAGTCGATGAGAAAACTTTCGATCGTCGAGCTTTGGCTAGGACTTTTACTCGGCGGATTTCTAATCGAGGAGAAACCTAATACAGATGAGACGTTCTATCACGATATCTCGGATGGAGCAGTCTGGTTAATTCAGCAATAGGGCGTTGAGTTCATCATGTTGAGTTGTCGATCGAGCAGTTGGAGACGTTCTACAACATCAGCTCCTGTCACAATCTCTACACCGTCGATCGATGAAACTTTGAGATCCATTACAGCATTCGCAAAGCAGAGAATTAGATATACATTTCTGATACGATATTGAACCCGGATTGCTTCAGCTTGTCCCCGACATTGAAGCAGCAAGTTCCGACCTCCAAAGGAACGCTCTCTGATTGAATTCGGTAAAACAAACAATCGCCCTCCCTCACAGTGAACTTTTCCCTTTATTGCTTTGACCTTGATCGGATAAAGGTTGCCATTCGGCGAAATCGCAAAGACATTCACATCGCCGTATCGAGGCACAGGCTGATTAAACTTAAATTTCCACCTTTGCTGCACTAAAGGAATGAGCTTTGCTGCGATCGCTGTTTCGGCTCCGGCTCCTTGCACCACTTGCTACGATCTCACTTTCCAGTAATGAGCACGTCCAGCAACAAGTACCACGATGAAGCAGACGGCAAGCATCACAATTCTGAACGCCCCAGACAGCGCAAATCCTCCAAGCACGATAGCTACTCCAATCCCAACCCCAGCAGCACGGAGATATGTCAAAGACTTTGCGCGTCTTGCCTTTGCCAGCACCCAAACTGTTGCACCTGCTTGTCATCGACCCTGTGCTAAATCAGAAGATTTCGGAAAATAGTTCTTCCTTTTCATTCTCATCTCTCAAATACTGAATCCCAAATCGCGCTTCTTCTAACTCGCTGAGAGGAGCAGATTTCTAAATGTTACCGAGCACATCTAGTGCCGCTAAGGTTGATCACGGACGGTCACAACGCCCGTGGGACTTTTTTTTACCTCCACGGGCATTGTTGACCGTCCGTAGGAGGTTTTTTCTTGATCTTTTCCACACTCGCCTTAAACTTCCGATTGAATTGCACAGGCAATTCATGATCGAACACGGATAATTGTTGATGAGACAAGGAGCTGAGCTACATCCTCGGTAAAGCTTGGAGTCACGTCCAAGCCTAAGAGACCATGTAGGTCGTAGCGCCGGATGCATTGAAAGGTGCTCGTCCGGTGCGATGAAGGCATGTAGGCGCAAAATTCTAGCAATGGAACAATTCCTACATTTCTATTCAATCTCAATGAAACAGGGCGACCGTGACAGACTTTAGCAAAGAATTGCTAGAGCCGTACTAAGAGAATGGGGGTGTAAATCCTACTGAGGGGATGAAGTCTGCCAGAATGAACGCATTCAGACACATAACCTCAGCCTGTGTCGGGAGTTTCCAAGATGGCGACATCTGGAATCGGAGAGTCGCTTTCTCTCCGGCGAGTCTGCAATACAGAGTCGATGAATAGCTCAACGATGATCGGCGGTTTAGTTCTGGAAACTGCTTACAGGTGAGAAGTTCTAGGGTGCCAGGGCAAAGCGCGAATCGGGTCGGAGCGAGTAAGGAGGGTTTTCTGGTTTCTACCTCCCCAAACCTGCAACGGGAAAGGCTAAGCCTTTAGCGACGATTCTTGTGAGTAGTAATTCACTAGCAACACCTACGGAAATTTCGACTTTTAGTGCTAAACGGGCAACATCTACAGATACCGGATCATCAATTCGGCTCGTTGCAAAGCACAACGGACTTCAAACTCTGTAGATCGATGAGCGGGGTCTGATAGGAGATCAAAGGGCTGCCAGTCTTAAGATCGCTCGAGAGTCACCGTGAATGGCTCAATCGAAAACAAAAGGACCGACGACATCTCAGTTTCACATTGTCAAATTCAAAGCTGGTGTAAGCTTTCTCAACGATAAGACGTGGAGCGATTCGAGGAATCTGAAATACGATTTTTCGACCGTTCATCGATTTCCGTATCCCACGGGTCAACACAAACCTAAAAGTCGAAAAGTTGAAAACGTCAAATTAAAGTCGTTTTTGCTGCGTCGAAACGGTTGCCCAATGCTGAAAAATCCTTCCATGTTCCGTCTAAATGGAAATTGGAAAGTATGCAGATGGCAACTGGATTGGTGCTCGGTTTTTGAGAATTGAACCGAGGGGTTTTACCCTGAATCAATTCTCTTTTTTCCGTCGAGTAATCGCTATGTCTTACTCGTTTGTCGTCATTGAACTCCATGTGCTAATTCGTCGCGTCGCGATCGACTATGTGAGATTCGGATATTACCGATATGCAATGAGAGAGATTCCAGCTGGCAAAGATCCATTACACGTCGATGCCAAGCTCATCGAAACCTATGACATTACACAATGTCGCATGACTCGTACAAGGCGGAAACGTCAAGGACTGGCAAACGTTGTTTTTGTGCGGCAAGGGCATCGCTTTATCTTGCTCGCAACTGAAGGGAAACATCCCGCGTTTGATCGAATCTGCTGGCGAGACATCCGCATTGCTCCGATCCATTTTGCAGGATACTCGATCGGGATGAAAGGTGGAGTGCCCTGCGTACAAGTTGCGCGTCGTACCTGGAAACCGATCGAGCGCTATCTTTTCGCGATCGCACATCGTCCCAAATCAGAAGTCGAAGCTGCCATGAACAATCTTCGGTTCTATTCGTTCCCAGGGGTGATTCGGCAAAAGCTGAAGCTCGTCAAAACGATGAATCGAATGCGTCGTAAATCTCATCGCCCCCGCGTCGAATTGCATCTAAGACTCGAACGAAAAGCGGATTAGGAAGCGCGATCCTTGACAATCTCCTCGAGCACATCAATGAATTGATCAATCACTTGATCCAGCTTCACTCGATCTCGAATAGAGGCTTCTACTTTTTTTAACCGACGCGCGATCGCATGAACCCGATCGCTCGGTTTTAATGTCTCACGAGAAGAAGGTTGAGCGACCTGTTGAACGATGCTTTGCACATCTCGGACTGAATATCCTTGAGCTAATGCTTCTTGAAGAACATTGGCACGGACTGTCGGATCTTTCACTTTGCCAATCTCTAACGCTGAGGAATATGGTAATCCTCCCTCTAAATGAGCTTGGCGAATCTCATAGGGGAGAGTGAGCGTTCGCAAATTCTTAGTCCGAAATGTCTGAAGCTCAATTCCAAACGAGCCGAGCAACGATTCAATCTGCTGCAACTCTGTACTTTTAGGTTGATTATTTTTCTGTCGGTCGAGATGCCCTTCTTTATTAATCACCTCGATAATGTGCGACTGCTCTAGCTTGAGCTTCAAAGACAATAGTGCTAGCAGAGCTTCGGTTTCTTCAAGTTTACTGAGATCCTCGCGCTGAAGGTTTTCTCGAAGTGCAAATTCTAATGCCTCTTCAGGCGTAAAGTCTCCGACAATGCACTGAACAGCCTTTAAGCCCGCAAGCTTAGCGGCTCGTAAGCGGCGCTCGCCTGCTACGACTTCATAGCAATCTCGATCAATATAACGGACATTAATCACACCTTGAAATCCATACCTTTGAAAGGATTGCGCAAGTAGATTTAAGCTATGTGGCGAAAAATAGGTTCGGGATTGCTTGCCAACTTGAATGCAGTTGAGAGGAATTAGCTGAACGTTTTGTTTTGTATCGACATCCTCGACCAAATTGATTGCGACAGCGTCGTTTTCCGCCTTCATACTCAAATATTAGGTTTAGCAACATGCTCAGAACTGTTCGGCTACGGAAATCACGTTGGAATACAATCGCAAATTTCAACTTTAAATTAAAGAGAAATCTTTCCGTTGCGACGTTGCAACAGAATTTTGAGGGCAATACACAGAGTCTGAGTCATTCTCTATCGGCTCTAAGAGATAACCTGCTAAGCCAGCACCATATTGAGTTCACGACAAATTTCTTCTAATCGCTTCTCTTGATCTGACGTTCTTACCAAATAAGATCGCAGAACTTGAAGTTCATGTATCAATCTGAGGCGCTGAAGTCGCTCCTGCTCTTCTCTAACCCACTCTTCCTCCTGATCATCTAAATAGCGAGCAGTCCAAGGTATAGGAGGGCGACCGCGTGGGATTCGCGTTGTTTGTAGAACAACTTGTCGTACTTGCTCATGAGAAGCAGCAGAGCCAATTGAGATCGCAAGTCGAACCGTTTCGCTTGTATTGATGTTCGACTTTAAAATAGTGGCAAAGCGTGATCGCAACTCTTCAAGTCTTGCTCGATCAGCAGGTTGAAGAGAGATTGGAACAACGATGCGTCGCCGAGAAGAATCCATCGAATGGTATTACCATTATTCCGTCTCTGATGCTAGAGCAAGAAATTAGGCGAGCAAGCCACTTATTAACGGTAATACCATTAATCCGTCGATACAGTGAACCTATGCTCCAAAGTCGTAAGTCGCTGTTTTCTCGACCTATTTTCGGCAAACTGCGTAATCGAGCATTGTTGGTTGAGGAAACCTCAGTCCACAAACATCTGATAAATTCAAGCCAGGTTTCGCGTACTGTAGTGCTACGGTACATACCTCATTCATAGAGAGCTTAACTGAAAATGGAGGACTTAATCTGATTCAACAAGCTGAATTTCGTGTACTGTAGTGCTACGGTACATACCTCACAATTATAATGAGGCCCATGGCAAAGCAAATCAGATTGGCAATTATGACGGGGGCTGGGGGCGTGGGTAAGACCACGTTGGCAGCAAACCTGGGGTACGAAATTGCTCGATTAGGATACAAAGTCGGGCTGTTTGATCTCGACCCTCAAGGTTCGCTTAATGTTGCCTGTCGCCTAAATAAGACCCCTGCACCGAAAACAACTTGCGCCTGGATCTTCTCAGGCTTCTTTGATGGAACGTATTCATTTGTCCCCGTTTGGAGCAATCATGTTAAGACCCTTGAGGTATTGCAAGGAGGAAATGCCCTTTTCAAAGTGATGCCAAATTTGGCGCAAACTGGGGGAGTTGACCTGCTCAAGGATGCGATCGAGCAATATCCCTTGCCACATGATCTTATTATTTTTGACTGCCCTGCAACGCTAGAAACAATTCCCAAAGCAGCTCTGGTTGCTGCAACTCATCTGCTCATCCCGTTAGTGCCTGATGCAAAGGCGATTGACGGAACAAGAGTACTATTAGACTGGTATGCTGCGAGTATTCAAGAACTCAAACTTGATTCGCCACCTAAAATTCTAGGTTTTGTCATCAATAATGTTGAAAATGGGGCGGAACATCAGCGATTGTCCCAAGAGCTACCGCCCTACTACAAAGCGCGAGGCTATGAAGTTTTTCCGATGATCCGACATTACACCGCATTCACAAATGCGTGGTCAGAGGGGGTGCCATTAAGGGTACATCGAACGAGCCACCCAGCTATCGAGCCGCTTGAGGCGATCGTTAATAATATTGTGAAAGAATTGGGAGGAAAGCAACGTGGCAAAGCGAGATCGACTCGACATAGATAACTTTTTTAGTGAAGTCGATCAGAACCAAGAACTTCACAATCTGCGAGGCAAAGTTCAAAGTCTAGAAGAAGAGTTGAGCCAGAACGTAGAGCGGGAACAACAGCTTGTTAGTGAGATTGAACATCTCAGATCACAAATGCTGGATCCAAAAGAGCAAGCGCAACTTGAAACGCAGATCGGGGTATTGCGAGATCATCTCAAAGGCACTCAGGGAGTCGTTAAATACCCAGTCAACAAAGTTCATCGAAACCCGAACCAGCCCCGTCAGACCTTTGATGAAGAGGTCGAAGCAATGCGGCTATCTCTATTAAAAGAAGGGCAACTCGATCCAATCATCTTGTTTGAAGATGGAATGTTATTTGATGGAGAGTGTCGCTGGCGCTCGGCTGAAGCGATGGGGTGGGAAACCATTGATGCTGTCTTCACAGCCCGACCTCAAGATGATAAAACACTTCGACGCAGAGCTTATCTGACCAGTTTGCACCGTCGAGGATTAAACGCACTTGACAAGGCAGAAACGCTGGTTGCGATCGCGAGTGATGAAATTCCAGATTTACCCCAAGAAGATGTATCCCGCATCGTAAATCGAGTATTGATTCGGCTGAAGCGTAAAAATCAATCCCTTGGAGATCGTTTACATCTTCAACCCCAGGAAGAACAACAGAGAGTACTGGAAGAGCTTGGGCTTGAGGAAATCGAAGTTCAAACGTTTTTGGTCTTTCTTGGTCTACAGGAACACCCAGCTTCTCTCAATCGCAACATTTTTCCTACACTCAACCTGTTTGATGACTTAAAAGCAGCAATCCGAACTCAACGGCTAGGCTGTCCTCAAGCATTACTTCTCAATGGGCTGTCTGCTCAAAAGCTTGGAATCACAGAAAAACAAGCTTTAAAGTTGCGACAGAAAGCAATCAAAGAAGTGACCTCTCGGAACTTATCGACGATCGAAACAAGACGATGGGTAGCTGAACAAAGAAAACAATCCTCTAAAAGTGGGGAAGCAGAAGATTCATCCGGCGAACATCGCAATGAACAGGTTGACCAAGTGATTCACGTTATCCGCGATTTAAGCCTTAAAGATGCACTTCCTGTAGAGCAGCGGAACGAGCTTAAAACAGTGTTGAAAAATGTTTTAGCGCAATTAGAAAAAATGGTCTGATATGCTCTGAAGGAGTTTTGATATCTCTTCAGGCAAACCCGATGCTGCAATTGCAGCATCGGTATCTATTGGCAGCTTCTATTTTAATCCTTTGAGCTGCTGCGATCACGGGTTACGAAAGTAATCCTAAAGCGGACAAATCCATAAATCCCTGTTTTGATCCACACAGCCAGACAAAGAATGATTTTCTGGACTTGTCCAGTGGATCAGACAGCTCATCTTGAAAACGGTCAAGAAGTTGACCTACTCATCTGAAATTTGAGGTATTCTTATTCCACGTCTTTCGCTCAGTGACTCCAGCTATGACCCTTCCTGGATCTACGATGACTTTTAGTGAGTGGCTCTGTTTCAAACGAAAACGGAGTCAAATTCGACAAAAGGATTTGGCATCAGCCTTGGGTTTAAGCAAGCAGACCATTAGTTCCTGGGAAACAGGGGAAAGCTTTCCCAAACTGACTCCACTCCAGATGCAGATTCTTTGTGAGAAGCTGGACTGTTCGCTCAGTGAGCTTGCAAGTTATCAGGCAGTTGCGGAAGCTCCGTAGCGATGTAGCAACGAAATGTAAATCTCCTAAAATTGAGTCAGAAAAGCTCAAACAGAAATCCTGCGATCGCTCTCGCTCCTGTGACGAAAAAGTTGTGGACAGGTCTCTCGAAATCGAACCAGGCTTTTGCGAGCGTAGTCTTCCTGCGTTCCTGTAATTGTATTCCAGAGTTTGCGGCGGACAATCGTGACAAAAACTTTGACGGCATTGCCGCCTGAACGCTTGACAACTTCTCGCGCCCTGACTGCTGCACAGATCCAATTGAGTGTACTCGCTTCAGAGTGGATCAGCCATTTCGCCGCAATCGCTTGCCAATACAGAAGCTCCAAGCGGTGAAAATGATACAGGTCGTTTGCCTGGATGTTGTGGAGTATCGGTGGCGAAATTTTTTGAGTTTGTTGATAAACACCAGGAAGTGATTTGGAAGATTTCTGGTCTTTAGAGTTCGTAGAAGTTTTTAAGTCTTGTATTGGGGGTGCAGATTTACTCCCCAATTTTGCGATCAGGGGTGCAGATTGAGAATCTGAAGTTGTCGAGTTATCCACAGCCCGAGGTTGCTTCGTTGTAGAAGACGATCGCCTCCATTGAGTATTGATGCGGAAAAAAGCACCTGTAGCATTGAGCTTTCGCTGAGTGGAGCCAGTATCTTTGGTTAGCCACCCAATCTCAATCAAATGAGCACGAACTGATTTCGCTGCGCGAAGGCTGATATGAGCAATCTGAGCGACCCAAGAGGATTTAACTGAGCCGCAGGCATAAACAATCCCTTGACGAAGCGTGAGACCTCTGAGCACATAAACGATGATGCCACGCAGTACGGAAGGACTGGGACATTGGGCGAGATATTCTAGAATGCGCCGGGGAACTGGAATGAGTCGTCGCATCGAGCGACCTAGATCGAACGATTGCGTGAAGTTGATTGGAACGGTCACAACCTCGATCGCATCTTGAGTAAAAGAGAGAAGGCCCGATCGCTCAAGCTGCTTTAAATCCGCTCGAATCAGTTTCTCAGATTGAGTGCCGACACGTTGGCGAATCTCGTCGAATCGAAACTGAATCTTCTGGTGCTTTCGGATCTGACAACGAGCCGCTGCTTCTCGAATCGATCGCATCGAACAGCAGGCAAAAAAGACTCGTGCCGCTCGATAGGAAATGGCGCGATCGATGAGTGCGCCCAAGACATTCGTAAGGGTCGCTTGGGAAAGCAGGCAGTATCCCCCTTCAATGGGCGAAGAAGATTGAGTAGAATGCATTTCGATACCTCCAAACGTGGAGATCGAAAATCAAACCGCACAAACCCACTCAGAGTTAATCTCTTGACGAACCAAATGTGTCGTTCTAGTCTACCTAGAAGCTAACCGGAGAAATTCATTCTGAACCTTCAGAGAACGAAAGAAGCAGATGCGGGCTAGGCATTTGCTTTCTTCTTTGGAATTGATTTTCGATCGTTAGACCTGACTGATCTTTTTGGCTCTCTCATTTTCATCGAATCATCTTTGAGTGCGGGAGCCTTCTTTTTTCATCACAAGCTCACCCCTGCACTGCTCGTTTCTCCTGATCTCAAGAAAGGTGAAACCGGCGGATGCTTTGTCATCAAAGCGTCATCTTAGACCTGAGCGTGCCCTATCATCATTCGACAATAGCTTAGAAGAGTTTGCAATATCGCAGTATTAGCTCAATCGATCCCCGAAGAGCGTCCTACATCGTCGCGACGTAGGAACGTTCCTACATGCCTACATGCCTACGTAGGGACATTGCGGAGCATCACCACGCGAGCGCGATAGCAAGAGGATTAGATTTTTCACTGTTTTAATGGGCTTTTGAGCTTGTCTAAACTGAAGCCGTTTGAGAGAGTTCCGGTAACAACATTCCTACGTTCCTACATCGCGACGTAGGAACAACGTCAGTTATCGCTGCAAGATTTTATCTACTTTTTTTGCATAACACCGTATGAAACGCCAACATCAAACCCTTGTAATTGGCATCGGCAACCAAAAAGGAGGAGTCGGCAAGACCACCATGACCATTCAGCTTGCCTATGCGCTCGCAGAGCAGGGACATAAGGTGCTGATCATTGACCTGGATGTAAATGCGGGCTCAACAAAGCATCTAGGCATCGACCCTCGTGCTTATCTGGGAACGTTTGAAGTATTGCTTGGAGATGAAGATCCACTAACCGCGATCGTGACGCATGAAGATGAAGGTCATTCCCTACCAGAGTCTCTTCATCTTCTGACGGGCTCACGCAAGCTAGAAGAGCTAGAGGAGCGGCTTCGAGCCAAGAAGTCAAAGTTTGACGATACGCCTCTTCATGATGTCCTCAAGCCTGTGATCAAGAAACTACGGGGTTACTACGACTTTATCTTTCTTGATACGCCTCCTAGCGCTCCACTACCCATCGTGGCGGCCTATAAAGCAGCGGATGGTTTCTTGCTCGTTGCCATTCCAGAAGGGCTGGCAATTCAAGGTCTGCAAGAAGCGCTGCATGACATTGAAGAAGTGAGAAAATACGGCAATCCAGATTTACAGCTCGTAGGGTTAGCGATCGGAGCAGTCGATGCCCGCACTCGGCTAAGTCGGGAACTCATTGCCTATGTGGATAAGGAATTCAAAGAATACGTCCTCAAACCTGTCATTCAGCGCTCTACCATTATCCCCACCGCCCAGACCCAACAGAAGTCGATCTTCCAAACGCATCCTGATCATGCCATTACTCAGTGCTTCCGTGATATGGCGCAAGAGTTTAAGGCAAAGATTGCTCGTTTTTTCGATCGTCAAACTTTTGATGAGGTTGATCATGGGTAAGCGAGCAACAGTCCTCGATGTTAACTACAATCCTGTTGGCTCACGCTTGCAGCGGGTCATCTCCCCACTCAGCGATTTAGATCAATCCTTAACCGTTCCTCAAGATTCTGAGCCCCTTGATCAGAGCAAGCCAACTGAACTTGATGAAGGGGCAGGGAATTCACAAAGTTCACTCACTGCGATGGCAAGATCTCAGCCCAAAGCCGGAGAACGCCGAGAAATCATGTCGAGTGAAATCCGGGTTCGCTGCACAAATTCAGAGCGGAAAAAATGGCAGGACTTTGCATACCGCCTCACAGGTGAACCCAATACTTTTAGTCACATTTTTCGAGCCTTATTAGTTCTGCTTGAACATGCAGAGGAAGACTTTGGAAGAATGAGTGAGCTGGTTCGCCTTCTCACAAAACCACCTAAAAATGATCCACTTCAGGTCGCTCTTTTCGAGCATAAGATAGCTCAGATCCTTTGGGAATCGATGCGCCGTTCAGGACGAGTAGAGCGAAAATAAGCGCTGGCAAGAAAAAGTACGGCCCTAGTCAACCGCGATCGCAGTTTTTGCTAGGTTTCGAGCGTCAGATTGACGTGAGTTCGACACGCTAAAAGATGGCAGGAGGCAAAGCAGGCAACCCTTTCGGTTGCAAATCGAGCGACGGTAACTTGGGCTGATAGGTGTAAGCAATCAACCCGGCCATCAGGTTGACCAGAAAATTCCAATAACTGCGATGACGAGAATGCTCAATCTGACAAATGTTCTTCAATTGGTCATTCACTGACTCAATGAGGGAACGCTTTCGCAGCAGAATCTTATCCATCAGCGTGACGAGCTTCTGTTTCATATTGCGCTTGCGTTTGGTGATCAGTTTCAAGCCGCGCTCGTACAGTTCCTCAAACAACTTCTGTGAGATATAGCCCCGGTCTCCAAACAGCTTGCCGAAGATGCCTTCGGTCATTTCAGCCACAGGAGCACGGTCGTCAGTATTGGCAGGAGTCAGCTTGAACGCCAGGAGTTCTCCGTGTTCGTTGATGATCAGATGCAACTTGAAGCCGAACTTCCAGCCCGTTGAGCTTTTGCCCCAACCCACTTGATGTTTGAACACCTTGTGACTGTGGGCACGGGCGGGATGGCACACCTCAATTGGAGTGGAATCGACAAAGGCAATCCCCGTCATCTCGCCGCGTCGGGTCATCAGGAAGCAACACAACAGCATCAAGCACCAAGGCATCAGTTCCACAAATCGGGTGTAGCTCACCAAATTCGGAAACGCTTTGCGCCAATGCGGTAGAACGGTCAGGGTATAGAAATCCTTGAATGTCCTTGCACCAGAAGCATGAAAGGCAATCACGATGGTCATCACTTCACTCAAGCGCAACCGGGAACGACTGCGTTTCTCTCCAGGCATCGACGGCAGTTGGGGCTGGTGTGCCCATGCCCATTCAAAGGTCTGGCAGAAGTCGTCTACGTCGCAGAACAAAGCTGTCAGGTCGAGGCGCGATACGATAGGTTCCATAAGCTGAGACTCGAAAGATTTTGATTACTCTTTCAAACGTAGTCTCAGCTTTTCTTTTGCGCTACTTTCCCTCGTCGAACTCACGTCAGATTGAGTAAGATCGGGACTGACAGAGGCGAACGATTCGTAGAAAGTTGTAGAACATGCTTGAGCCACTGGCACGATGAGTAGAGACCAATTTGAAGCGATTGTGATCCGCAACTTTTTGAATGCTGAAACAATGAGCCGTTATCTCAAAGTTGATGTCAGCGTTATCGAAGCGTGGATCAATGATCAAGCTGCAATTCCTGATGCTGCAATCATGCTATTGATGCAGCTTGACTCATTACTTTCGCAAGCATGTGAGCATGTCATTCAAACAGCGCGATCGCAGAGTACAGCCACAATGCCGCTATCTACGATTCCAATCATTACCTACCTGACCGAAAGCGATTTTCAGATCTACTGTGAGGATGCCCAGATTCTCGGATCAGTCGGCATTCATCAGGGCTTTGTGATGCGCGTCATTTCAGAGCTAAGGCATCTTGGCTTCAATGCTTACCGAGTGCCATTCGATCAACATCAATATCTCAGTTGGTTGCAGTCAGAAGGATACATCAATTCCAGTGCATCTCGCCTGCTTTGGGCAGCAGAACAGCGATTCGATAATTGAGGGCTTGCATAGTCGTACTTCAAAAATGCGCGAAGAGATTCATCATTCATTAGAGACTGATTGGGCTGACTTCAGCATTTCACCGACACTCAAGTCTTCGTATGCCGCAGCAAAACGATCGTCAGATCCTACCCTGACGCTTCGTCATTATCCACAGGGTGAAACACCACGGGAGCGCTTACTCACCGAAGGAGCAGGACATCTTTCAAATACAGAGCTACTCGCAATTCTACTGGGAAGCGGCAATGCCTCTCAAGGAGAGTCCGCAGTCGCTCTCGCTCAAAAGCTGCTCGCTCATCTACAAAATCATCTAGATGATGCAACGCGATCGCTGAGAGAGGCCAAGCCGGAAATATTAATGCAGGTCAATGGCATTGGAGAAGCGAAGGCGGCGACGATTCTTGCCGCGATCGAGCTAGGACGACGATTATTTCTACAGTCACCTCCCATTGGAACAGTGATTGATTCGCCTGAACTCGCAGCCCAAGCTTTGTCGAAAAATCTAATGTTTCAACCCCAGGAGCGGTTCGCTGTTCTGCTGCTCAATATCAAGCATCAGCTGCTAGGGCAGCAACTGATCGCGATCGGAAGTGGGAATCAGACTTGCGTACATCCGCCGGATGTATTTCGAGAAGCGATTCGACAAAACGCGGCCCGCTTGATTATCGCCCATAATCATCCGTCTGGAAATCTTACTCCTAGTTCAGAAGATATCGCACTGACAAAACAACTGCTCGATGCGGGACAGCTTCTCATGCTGCCAGTTCTAGATCATCTTATTCTTGGAAATGGCGATTTCTTGAGCCTTCGGACCACAACAACACTATGGAGCGAAATTTCATCGTAGGTTGCGCTCTCCGCTTTCCCACATGACGATTTTGATTGACCTGAACGGTTGCCTTTGATAGCGATACTCCTCGCTGAATTGAGGTTGATCAATTTTGAGTGGGAAAAAGCAGAAGGTTATTGCGACGTTTGAGGACGCGCAGCGGTCGTTTCGTTCAATTCTCGAAGAGGTCTCCGCACATCGGGCACCGAGGGATTTATTCAGGGATTTTTTAGAGGTTGCTTCGATCGTGGTTTCGCAAATGCCTTACAACGCAGGGGCGATCCCGAAAGATGAAAGGTTCAATGAACGCGAAGCTCAATACTTTGCGATCGCGAAACGGCATTCCGAAAAAGAGATGAATGCATTTGCATCACTTTTAGGAATGACAACATTTGCGGTGCAAACCTTTGAGAGGGATTTTCTGGGTCCAATCTATATGGACTTTGGAGCAAATGAGCGAAATGGAGAGTTTTACACACCTGAGTCGTTAGGAATTACAATGGCTCGGATGACGTTAACTCGATCGTTTTTAGAGTCTATTTTGAACCAAAAGAAACTAATTACGATTTCTGATCCAGCTTGCGGCTCTGGTGGACTTTTGATCGAGGCGTACCAGGTCATCAAAGAGGAGCTTCAGATTGATGATGCGAGCGATCGCGTCTTGTTTCACGCGGTCGATGTATCGCGCAACGCTTTTAATATGTGCGTGATCCAGCTTGGATTGCTTGGAGTGATGGCAGACATCTACCACGGCAATACATTAACGCTGGAAACGTTCGAGCATCGAGATACACCTGCATTAGCCCTCTGGAGACACCAGTGCCGAACTGATCCAGCACTTCGGATGCTATTGTTTCTACGGCAGTTAGAGCAGGAAACTTGCGCGAATCGCTTAATAGAACAACCGAATGATGGAGATGCGATCGCGGAAGAGGCTGTGGCAGCATCGAAATTGGAAGCATCTGAAGCTGATGTTACCTTTACTCCACAACAGCTCAAGCTGTTTGAGTGAGTCAAGCAATCCCGCTCGAAATCTATAATGGTTTTGATCGCGGGACTGCTTCTTTATTAAGCAATTGCCTCATAGAGAAGCAGTCCCCTCGAAGGTTTGTCC
The DNA here is from genome assembly GCF_000353285.1 of Leptolyngbya boryana PCC 6306. Classification (NCBI taxonomy): domain Bacteria; kingdom Bacillati; phylum Cyanobacteriota; class Cyanophyceae; order Leptolyngbyales; family Leptolyngbyaceae; genus Leptolyngbya; species Leptolyngbya boryana. Next base: position 128,959 of record NZ_KB731325.1, on the reverse strand, counting down.
AGATGAAAAGTACGCCTCACATCGCTGAAGCGTTGATTCCATTTAGCCCCACTTTACAATAAGCGCAATTTGCGGGACGCTCATTGCCACTTCATTAACGAGCGTTCCTCCGCAGACCAATCGAGTTCCTAACTCCTGTGAGATGGGAACTCGATTAGACAACGGGGCAGAGCTAAAGAATCAGAACGCAATTAGGGCAAGGGCGCATTGCCTTTAAGATCATTAAAGAATGACACGAATCGGCGCATCCGTTTAAGAAAGCGATACTGCCTGAAAAACGAATCGAGTTGCAAAGCAGCCTCACCTTGAGCTTTCTTGAGAGCAATCATTGCTCCATTGAGCTGACGAGAAATCTCTGCAATTTGGCTGGTTGTATTGGCCAGCTCCTGCTTCCAAAATAGAAAGTCATTCATGGGAATGAGTTGTCCTGAAGCAACCTCAGACGGTGTAGAGTCATTGTTTGAAGAGCGACGATCGCGAATTTTCAGCACCGCTCGATAAATTCGTTGACGAGCTTCATCGCTAGCTTTGTAATCGTCTAGGGAACGAATCGTTGAATTCGATTGCAGGTTTTCTTCCACGATCGTTACCGTTGAATGAGATTTCGCTTTTTTAATTCGATCCAGCGTAATTGCAGCTAACCCCGCACTCATGATCCCGCCGAACATTGAAAACGCAATCGCAGCAATGTGCGTTGTGATCTGCTTCTTCTCAAGGTAGCTATAGTGTTGCAGCGAACCTTGATAGACCAGGAGGACTTCGATTGTGATTAAAAAGCAAGGCACCAGCCAAGCGAATTTCGGACGGAGATAGGTGAATGCGAGAACTTGGAGCCGCTTGCTAACAAAGGCAAACGCAATCGCACCTACTAGTCCAATTCCAATCCTTGGAATTAGTTGTAGCTGTCCATCAATCACACCGTCAAGCGCCTTACGAAAAGAAATACCTGCAAGGAATGGCAGAGTCCCACTTAGTAACCAAATACTAACTAGTAACAGCGATAAAAGTTCTTTTATCGAGGGTAAAATGTCATGCAGCCCGATTACATCTGAAATCATGGCTCTTTGATTCTGACTTTTTCGCTTAGCCTGCTTGGGAAGTTCTCCAATTGAAATCTTACATTGATCGCGCCACGCACCCAGAACCTCACGATCCGATCGAAGCTGCGCGATTAATTTCATCATTGCGGCGCAGTGTCGTAAGAGCGGCGCAATGTTTTGGGTAAATTTGAAGACTAGTTCATTCTCGTTCCAATTCCTCAGTTCATCGAGCAATTGTTTAACATCGGGATCGCTCAAAAAAGCTTCTGGGTCTTGAAGTCCCAAGCTGATAAGATAAGAAGGTTTGATACCCAAAGCGGACTTGATATTACGCAAAATCATAGGATACTACTCCAAAGTGTCGTGGATTGCGGTAATTGAGTCACTCATTGATTGCCCAGCTTTTCGACCGCTCTTGGCGCGATCGGAAATTGCATGAAGGGGACTAACTGTTGCATCGCTCAGATCAGGAGATAACCCGACAAAAGCAACCACCAGCCGTGGGCACTGCACCAAGTCTTTCTCAACAATGGCTCGCATCTGTCGCAGGATCGTCGGATTTGCCGTACCCTCAGTGATGACGATGGCTCGAACCTGCGTATTCCGAGTGTTACGGCATTTTTGACTAATGGAAGCAAGCGCATCAACTAAAGCACGTTCATTAGTTGATTTACTCGGCTGTAAGTCTTGAATTGCGTCTTGAATATCAGACTCAACAACTTTGTTGGAATAACGCTTTGCGATCCCATTACCCTTAACTTCGCCAAGCGTTAGTTCATCAGTTTCAGTAAGCGTTTTCAGAGCATCATCGATCGCAATCTTAAACAACTCAACTTGATCAGCCGTTTTGTTTTCTGAGACGATAATGACGCTCTTGGGTAACTCTTGGGCTTTTCCAATTGATCGACAAGCCGACAGTCCGAGCAGGCAAAGCATTCCTACAAATAAGACAGCAGACAATTTAAATTTCATGGTCAATGACCTCTTCATCATCAAAAAAATTGAGGAGATTGGTGAGTTCGGTAAATTCGGTGTCGTCAACTTCAACAAAGCGATCGAGAAACGTTTTCCAAAGCAACTGAAGCGCGCTCAAAACCAAGTGAAGCAATTGTCGAATTTGAACTAGCTCTGCTTGAGTAGAAGCAACCGTTTGTCTAATTTCTGAAAGTTGCGCTTCTTGAGACTGAGTTGCTAAAGCATGAAGCGCGAGCCGACGAAAGATAGTGTTAATGCTGGCATTATCGTTTGGATTGTGATCCTGAAACGATTTCAAAGCTAATTTTGCGGTCTGATCCGAAACGCGAAAAGAAATGACTTTGGACATGCTTTGATGATAGTAAACGGCAAACTAATTAGATACATCCGTATCGGGATATAAATCACTGTAAGAAACGAAACTGAACTTACTGCTCCGGAGCATGTTGACGTTTTACTATCCCTAGCCTTTTAGACTTGGACTGGGAATTCTGAGCACGATCGCGCTTGCGCTGACTGGGTTGATAGTTCACCTCATGCTGACTATCAGCAGGGGGATAGCATAAACGAATGCGCTCAGCATCGGTCATTTTCGGAACTCGAAGACGGGGATCGTCATGAGCAAAGCGCAGATAGCCTGGTGTAGACGTTGGAATAACCTCAAAGCGATTGAGAAATTCCCAAGAATCAAAATGACGATGCAGTCCTTGTTTTGGCACTCTGAACACTGCCCAAAGACCTTGAGCGGTTAGATAGTTTACGTCCGAAAGCATTTGAGGGGGCAAACAGGGGCGTTGCCCCGTTGAGTAATTAATCGATTGTGAGATGCTTCCATCTGCTCCTAGGCTGGTACTGTTTGAGCGTAGCTCAACTTCAAATTGACCATACTGGGTTGAAACCCATTGCGCTGATGAATCATCCAGACCGCAGTAAGCGTGATACCGAGCAAGCCCAAAAATGGACTTGAAAACATTTTCTCCAAACGTTTCGATGCCTTGAGCAACATCCTGTAAACCGAGAATCACGACAACGCCTTTCGAGCGACCAATCGCCATCGCTGCCTCAAGACCCCGATGAATAGATCCTGCTTTTGGCAATTCATCTAAAACAAGCCAGAAGCGCCGAGTTTTATCGTCCGGCAAGCTCTGAAGACATCCCATTAAAAATCGGGAGATTAAGGTGTTTGCAACTTCTACTGTCTCGCTGGCTTCTTCATCTACTCCAAGCAAGCCAACGGCGTTACCGTTCAAGATTTCGGTCAAAGAGATCTTAGGGCAATGCTGCCAAATTGCAGCAATCGGATCGAGTAAGTCTACTCTTGATTTGACGGTAAGAACCGCATCATTCTTGTCTTTCTTGCCTGCTTTGAAGTAGTCTGCAACCTTCTCAAAGTTGCGATGATGCGTTCTCAAAAAATTCTCCATTGTTTGAGAACTAGCACAGATTCTCACTAGATCTAATAAAGTCCAGTATATGCCGAAAGCATCGTGCAGAGCCTCAAGGATATTGGCAAGAAGAATGACTGCTACATCGTAGAAGAATTGATTTTGGTTATGTTTGGTCGGTATCTCATCAAAGATAATGCCAACTGCAAATTGTTTAGCACGGAATGGTCCCACAATGTCCCTAGCAATGTCCCAAGCAACGAAACGTGAATCTAGAGGGTTGAGAATGTAGTATTTGATCTGTTGCCCCTCAAGCCAAGGCACCATATCGCGCTTCGCATCCAGAATCAGTGCGCCCCACTTTGGCAAAACGCCAATCCCTCCAATCACTGATCGCAGCAAATGTCTAATTCTGACAGACTTCCCTGATCCCGTCGTTCCTAAAAAGAGGAAGTGATGCGGTTGTTCGAGAAATGGCACTAGAACATTTCCCCAGCCGAACTCCAGTAGATTAGGAATGGGGGAGGATCGGATCGCTGTCTGCACAATTCCTGTAACGGATGAATTGGGAGATTCGGCACGTCTATTTGCAGTCGTTGCGTGAGTTTCAAACGATTTGGCAATCATTGCTAAGGCGACCCAGCCTGCGACGACTGCTACGAAAAGAAGAGAAGCCGCAAAGAACTGAACGGCGACGACAATAATAATTGAGGCAAGCATTGCAATGAGAATCACACTCAACAGTGGCTTCAGTGCGAGTCGAGTCTTACGCTTCAAAGCATCGATCGCAGCAAGCCCCCACCAAGTGAGAACCAGAGCAGCCATAAATCCAACAAGTTGGGCAAGAGCATAATTTCCGCTGAGAAAAAGCACAATTAAGTAGGAGACAACAAAACTAGAAATCAGAATCGCAAGAATCGCGATCGCATTAGAAGCCGAGCGAAGAAAGTTCATAGTATGTGAACTAATGAAGTGAACTAAGCAAACAACAGCACCAATAGAGCTGAAAGCTGAAAGCGGATCGTTAAAAGTACAAAGCAACAATTCGATTGCTAAGTTGAATCCCAGGCGAGTTAAATAAATTTGCGAGTCCGAAGATCACCACCGCAAACATGGCGATGTTAACTAGCCATTCCTCAGCCAAAACCAATATTGGAAATGAACCTCCAAGGGCACGAATGATGGCTTGGAAAATGATCTTTGCAGCTAATGGGGAGAGCCAGCAAAAGATCACATTGCGCCAAAACAAAAAGGCATAGCGGATGAAAGCCCGTACCGCGATTGAAAGCGGTGAGTTCAGGCAACGAACTTCTTGGACAAAACATTGGGTATAACCGAATGATGCGAATAAGGAATAGATATCACCAAATCCGAGCGTTGTTTTTGTAGAGAAAATTTGGAAGGCCAGTTGGATGATCATTAGAGGGATCATCCATAAAACCGCCAGGTGAAGAATTGCGATAGGAAACAGCCAGAAAAAGGACGAATGTGGGAGCAACATAGAGTTGATAAGAGTAAGGTGTGCATCACCTATCGAGCTAGCGAAAAAAGTAAGCAGGCAAACAACAATCCCAGCACAAACGCGATCGCGATCGCAGCGAGAACAATCGGAAGAAATTGCACGGGAACTTTTGTGGCGAGGCTTTTAGCAGCAGATGGGCGATGAGTTAGTTCACGATGGCGATCAAGGTAAGTGAGTTGTCGATTCAGGTTATCGGAGGTGTGGAGCGCTTCTATGACCTCATGGCTACGAATGACAAACTCATCCGCTTTCGTTGACAGACCGCTAAGGGTAAGGTCGATCCGCACCTTGATTGCCTCAATATCTGAACGAGTTTGTTGAATATGGTCATAGATATCTGCGTGAGAGGCAGTTTGCTTCATCGCGATCGCAGCAATTGCCCAGACAGAATCTCCTGGATTCAAATCATAGAGACGGCGTAACTTCTCCAAATCAGTGCGAATCTCTGGAGGAAGTGAAGCATTGATATCCGCAATGAATTGCTGCTGTTCTTGCTCATGATTGAGGGGCATGAAATACTCCTGAAGCTTCAATTTGGGCACAAGCTTGGTTGAAAAATCGTTGCAAACGATGAGATGAGATCGCCCCCTTAGTTTGGCGAATGACTTTGATTCCTTGAGTAAAGGTCAGGTTATGAGCCTTAATAATTTTGAGTTCCTCATAAGGGATTGCAGGTAGTTCGATGACTGGGACACGATGGGCTTTGATCGCAGCTTGTAGCTCATCGTTGCGCTCTAAATCAGTAAAGTCATCGTTGAGTCCATAGTTCTTGACCAAAATATGTGTCATTGTTGGGAACTCTTTTAGACAACGCAGAAAGTGCCGGATTGCATCAGAGTTACCGGAGGTTACGCACCAGTTGATGATGCCAATTCGATTGTCGGCAGCAAATTCAATCAATCCATCTTCATGAAGTGCCTGAAATAAAGCGGTAGAGACATTGGCTGGAGTGTTCCAAATAACATGAGAGTTTGGAGTTTTTAACGCACTCTCCCAAATTTGATCACCCATTCCACGAAGTCGAATATCTTCGCTGTAAAAACCGTGAGTGATCTCTACTAGAGTTGAATAATCAGGATGTCCAACCAAATTCTGAAATAATCGCTTGATATCCGGTTGGGAGCGATCGCCTTCTACAATTATGACTAGAGTCTTTAGAAGGAAGATTAAGTATTCTATGAGTAAGTGCGCCAGGGTGGATTTCCCTTCACCGCCTTTCTCGCTTAGAAATAGGTGAACATAGGCAATAGCCTGTTGTATGATTCGCTTCTTGGTTTCAGAAGGCATTTTCGTAGGCATAAAGCAGGCTCCTTCATAAATAATTGGGAATTTGAAATAGGCTGGCAGATTCACACCAGCCCATTCGTGTACTAATCGGGAAAGTGCCCCGCAGCGTTGTTGAGCGCGTTTCCTTCTGCAATGCGATCCGAAAATGAAAGGGTACTCACGCTGGAAAGGGGGAGCATCTTTGCCAATCTTGATGGAGATGGCAACCAATTATGTAGCATGGCTTCTGTGATCCCAATCCCCGTTTCCACTCGGATAATTTCAACGATCGATCCAATCGTTTCGCCTTCAGCCAGGCGATCGTTTAGCTCTTGAGCGTGATCTTTAATAAATTTTTTAGCTACTCGCTTGGCATCAGATATGTACCGACGAAGTGTTTCGTGCTGAATGCTTAACCCTTGTTGATCAAGAAGATCCGCAATTGTTTTCCAACTCACTCCACGTCTTCTTGCATCGTGAAGATCGCCACAAAGCTGAAAGCATCGCTGCCGCAGAGTATCTGAGTTTCGTCCAAAGCATTTGGAAACTTCATACGCCTGAAGTGTTTCTCGAATTTTATCGTTCGATGCTGCAATTCGATGAACATTGCTGACATCATGATTTGCTATATCATGTGAGCGATCAGGCTTGGATTCGTCAGGATACGCAGCTACAACCATATTTTGAACATCTCCATTTGAATTGATAAGAGGCACAGATTGAGCAGCTATGGGAGCAGAAGCAGCAATCTAGTCGGGATCAAATCTGCTCTCGAAATTGATGCAATCCTAGTAAAAGCTTCACGAGCAACGTTTATCAACGGAAAGGCAAGTGTAAATTGCTCGTCGTACTTCGACTTCGATTACAGATAGGAAAGTTACGATCGAAACCTGATTTGCATCAGTAAATGCGTTTTCTTTAGTTCTGATCGGTAGCCGTTTCTCAAGAGTGAAGGCGTAGCTATTGAACCCACTTGTGATAATGAAAGCAGGTTCTACTACATACTGCATTGGTTCCTTGAAGTACAATCCAGCTTGAGAGCTAATTGTACTATCAAATGACATAACCAAATTCGGTTGCAACGCGCAGTCAGATGTTTTGATAGGCTGCGAAAGCACAGCATTCAGACGAATACTAACTACCCCAAGGTTAGGCAGAAGTGTCGATAGATCAGATTGAAATTCAGTGGCTACTAAGCGCATCAAAACCCCCTTTAAGAAATTAATGTAGATCTGTGAAGCGGTTTGAATTAGGCACAGGTTGTTTTATGAGAGAGCTAAACTGTGCCGGATTTTCAAGTAGGAACCCCTAGAGCGAGATCGCAAGCTCAGTTCACTCTGAACGTTGAGCTGAATGATTGCGAGGGCGTTTCTCAACATCCTCCAAAAGATTTGTCCGAATTGCCTTCAAGAAATTTGCAACGATTACTTTCTCATTAGATATGAACGATGCATTCCCAGCAGCTTGGGCAGTGAACTGTATTGTGACGGTAGTAATAGCACGGGGATCAAACCTGATCTGCTTTGCTAAAACACATCGACCCATTGGAATCAATAGCGAACCCAAGCAAGCCGTCGTCCGATACTTGAGTGCGGACTCAACATTTTCTAATACGATCACAGCAGATCGACTGCCTAATTGAGAGATCGCCCTACTAGATGAGAGCTGCGTCGTCGCTTGAATCTCACAAAGTCCTTCGTCAAGTAGAGTTTTCGTGGCTGAATTAGATGCGGTAAGATGAAAATACTAACAACGAATATGCAGCTAAGAATACAACCCAACTCGTTCTGGATTGATCCCTTCATCCATCGCAGACACCTGAGTTTTCACCAAACGGACTACAGTTTTGAAATGATTGAAAAGCTCATCGAATACCAAAAATCGCCGTTAGCTAGTCTGATCGCTGCGGTAGCACCGACGTACATAAATTTGATCAGGTAAGTCCCAGCTATCACGGCTCAGAATCAGAATTTCAATCTCAGAAAATCCAAGTTTTTTCCGTGCTCTACCAAATGAAGTTTCGTAAAAAGCAGCAAACGTACGCTGCTCATCGCTCCAATCAGGGTACTCTTCGACAGATTTCTTCCAACAGTGTCGGAATTTAGTCCAATTACTATCTTTCAAGAAACCACCCATGTTTAAAGGAGAAAAGCAGCCTTCTTCCAAAGAAATCTCTTCCAATTTATTGATGGCGTACTCAGTAAAGGAAAGGCGCTCACCAGAAAAAGTCTCCCCTTTGAGATGAGCAACAGGCTGATTGTTAATCTTCGCAATTCGCCCGACCCACATTGCAGGACGACTATCGAGAAGTAACTCAGCATTTCCAGAAGCTTTACTAAAGGCTGCTTTACCCCACTGCAAACGATGCTTTTCCTTTGTCTGTTCATCATGAACGTCCACATAGAAGCTGATCTCAATCAATCCATGAGCCAGCTTTGAACTAACGCTCTCCACGAACGTCTCCTGTCTGACTATGGTTGGAGGTGCTTTAAAGAAATCATCCAGAGCGTTGTTCTTAAGGTGAAGGTTGCGGTTGTATTCAGCACACTGATGACCGTAAAGGATAGACATCTGCTGCAACCCTTCATCAGTATGCGAAGCAGTCATCAAGCGACAAATCATGTTTGTTTCAAGTCGCGCGTGATCTTGACTAGTTCTATTTAAACAGTGATCGTCAACATGCTCGATAGGCACTTTTGTTGCTCTCACAGGATCAAATTTGCACTTTACAGAATCAAGGTATTGAACGACTGCACAGAAACAAATGTGTGCTTCCCGATCTGTTGATTCCCCCTTGCTCCAGCGGCTGAAAGTATCAGGCGAAAAGCCTTTTGGAAAAGAGAGCCAGACGTAGCCAGTGTTATACTTCTGAATTCCCTCCATATCATTGCGACTATATAGATAAAGCAATGATGCAAGACGAGAAATCTCTAACGATCGTCTAGGATAGCCTCGTGTTTCAAGAATGCTCGAAACGTGCTGCTGACCTTCAAGATTAATCTTCAATCTCGATGCCTTTGTAAGTTCATCGATTGGCTCAGCGATCTCTCTCAGGATAGGCAGCAGTTCTTCAATCTCTCTCGGTGTTGAAGGAGAAGACGCTAACGGTAAAGGTTGACAAGTCATTGAGTGTACCTCGCACAGCTAATACATTCATATGACTTCAGATTGTAGACGAATTCTTTTAGGCAAGGGGAATAGGGTCGGGCAGAATTCAGCTCTGCGTTGCCCCAGCAAATTCTTGCATATTACAACAAGATAGTATATAATGCTGCTCCTTAACAAGGATTTGGGCTTTAAGAAAGCTACTTGGCTTGTAAAACCTTCGTGTTGAACTTCTTATCTTGGTTCATATAGATTTTATACACGAAGCAAAATAAGAAGTTCAACAATTAAAACCATTCGGACATCCTTGGAGAAAACCTTGAGGAAATGAAGCCATTCTTGGGACAGCGAAAGAACGGCTTCATTCGAATGTACTAGCTAAACTGTCTTACCAGCTTTAATAGCTATATTCTAAGAGGCGGTCAACTCGAAATTGACACAACTCTTTCACCTTGTTCTTAATAATGTATTACGGATTTAGTAGAGAGTGCGAAATTGTCGGACATAATGAGGTAGCGTTAAGCATGTAGGATCTACAAGCTATGACTATCGAGATTAGAAGGCTAAACGACAGCACGCACTCACACATAGTGCATGGAGATAGCCTATATGTTCACGATTTTCTGGGAACTCCTACTCCACCAGAACAGTTAAAGTCATTCATCACAATGACTGTCTATCTACCAGGATATAACAACAATCTTGTTGAAGAATTGCCTCTGTTAACATGGCAATGGTACGGTGATCAGCTTGCAGACTCACTGTTACATCATAAAAAAACCGTAAGGCTTGTGGGAAATTCACTGGGATGCATGATCTCGTTGTACGCAAATCATAAATGTTCAGAACTTATCCAGGAGATTCTGCTCTACCAGGTACCTCGTTTTGGAGTGTTGAGAGAGCCTGTTAAGAAGAAGTACGGTGAGATTGCAGATTTACTTATCAGTAGAGAGGCGTATCTGGAGTTTCGAGAAACCATTCAAGATTCGATTGAACCTAGAATCTTATCCGTAATGGATCAACTGGGATGGCAAAAACTTCAGCACCTTTATCGAGGAGCAGCTCTTTCAGATCTTGTGCTTGAGAATCAATCAATCACAACTCCAGTAACCTGGATTGATGATGGAAGATTTAGTTGGCAACATCCTATTGAAGCAGTTGAAGCGCTCAAGCTTCAACTGCCATCATTAAAGCGAGTTTCTATCGAAAAGCACATCTAAAGACTTCATTTATCTCTTGCTAATTACTGAGTTCGCGTCTGCTCAATCTCAACCGCAAGCTGATAATCTCGCTCAACCTGCATTGATCGAGCGAATTCCCGCAAGATGGGGCTACCTGTCTGCCAACTGTGCAAATGCATTCTCGCACTAAATTGTGATATCTGCGCGAGTGTATGTTCTCTACATACGCCCTCTGTCAACACATAGGCCTGAGCAGGCACTCTTGTCCCCAACTGAGTCGATTGCACGGCATATCCTAACTTGACGTTTTGAGTAGGTTGTAACGATATTACTCGGCGAGCGCCATTATCAAGCTGTACTATTGCCGTTCGCATCAACTTACTGAGCTTCAAAACTGTTGCAGTATCTCCCTTACAAATTCCATCTAGCCGATGATGTTGCTGAAACTGAATCCGATCGCCAACATGAAGCAATATTGATCCCACGCTTAACGGTGTTCCTTGTAACAATCCATGCCGCTTTAAAGTAGCCTGTGCTGTTTGATTCACTTCATGCGCGAGCAAGCGAGAATCAACAATTATTTGATGGTTTCTGAAATCCTGTGGGGCATTTTGTGCCCATTGTTCCACGATCGTGTGAATTGCTTCTCGGCGGCTTGAATGGAGCGTCAATTGATTCCTTTCTAATAAATTCTTGAGTGCTTTCATCGTTTTGCCATCAGCAATCTCTCGAATGAAAGCACGATCACGTTCCTGCACCTGCCGATGAAGTTCTTTCAGTTCAATTGAAGGATGCGATCGAGTGATTGCTTGAAACGCACTACTAAACTGAGATACTTGCCGATCGCCCGATAGGACTAGTTTTGCTTTAGAACGCTCTACCGCAGCCATAAGGCTACTCATTTGAGGCAAACTAAGCCGATGAGCATCATCGATTACAACAACCGACGAGCGAGATAGAGAGATCTGCCCTTGCTCCAATCGCCACAGCAATTGTCCAACGGTGAAATGTTGGGGCTTTTCTTTCAATAGGGACGACAGCAATGATCGCGTCTGCTGAATTCGATCGCTCAGGGATTGTGGGAAATTCGATACAGTGACAACTCGATAGCCCGCCCGAATCAGCGCATCAGAGAGGGAAGCAACTACCTGCGTTTTTCCAGAGCCAGATAGCCCAGTTAGTACTTTGAGTCCAGACGGAGACTGGCATAAATGCTTGAGACACTGCCCCTGCTCTTCGGATAATCCGTAGTGTTGAATCGAGTCAGCTATGATTCGCGATCGCACCAGTATCGGAGAACGACTCTGAATTTTTTCAATTGATCGCATCAACGATTGTTCTTGTTTATACATTCGATGCGTGGTGAAGCGTTGCTCTCCTCGATGCTCCCCTAGAGATCGCACATAACGACTGGCAAGAACTGTCTCAGCAAGTTCGAGGATTCGAGCGGCATTAATTCCTTTACCTTGTGCTGCCTGAGCTAACGAACAGACAAGATCGCGTTTAGAAAAATGGCTCTGGAATCGTACCACATCAGTTCTTGCTTCCCGGAGACATTTCCATTCATTCCACCGCGATCGCAACCAGCCGCTTTCTCTACCGGACTGAATCAAGCGCTCAATGTGTTTCTGAGTTACACCATAGCGTGATGCTAGCAATCGCGTTTGCTCGCACACCTCTTGCCGCGATCGCAGATCTTTATTCGTCGATCGCGTTACCTTAGCAATATGCGCCGCTCCAGATGGATCTTTGGGCTGCTGCTGCTCGATCGCAACACGGCGAGAGGACAGCGTATCCATCAACGATCGATGGATTCCCTTGGCACGAGAGAATGGCTCAATTTCAAATGATTGCTCCGTGCGTCGAATTGCCAGTCCAAGCTCGGATTCTAGTTTTGCCGCATATTCAGCTCGATACAATGCGCCAGCCGCTTTCTGATAACGATAAAGTGTGGTGCTATCGATCGCACCTGTAAAACCATACCCAAGTCCAATATTCGGCACGAGACAGTGGTGATGTAAGTGGGGTTGTCCATCTTGATTCGTACTATGCCCAAAGGCAGCGATCGCAAGCTTAATCGGTTGTCGATCTGATCCGTCTGCGCCGCGACGGCTAAAGGTTTGCGACTCTAGCCAAGTGATTGCCTTTGTCATCGCTTGGGTGTGTAAGGCTTCAATTTGGTTCTGAACATCCTCCGGAGCGATCGCCCAAAATAGCGATACTGATTTGGGTGCTGCAAAAACTAAGTCCCATCCCGCTACGCGATTAGGATGGTCTTTGACCAGCTTTTCACCATAGATGTCTTTCCCATCGAGCAGCAATCTCAGATGCTTTGCTTTAACCATTTCCGGTAAGCCAAGCGACGGAGGCGCAGAGCCGAGCCAAATGCCCGTAGGTTCTCCAGGCTGAGTTCGATCAAAAGCCTGGGTTGAAGTTTGGCACTGCCGCAGATAGTAATTTGCATTGTTAAGCTTGGAGACCGTCAGCATTGGAAGTGCGATCGCGAAAGGTCACACCTAATCTAGCGTCTATAGAGATGAGGTTACCAAGATAGTTGAGTTGATCGCATTTATGATGATTAGCTAAACGAATGAAGTAGAAAGTACCTTTAGCAATGCTGCTGGGATTGTTACAGCAAGGAATAATAAATACTCTCGGAGGGTTGCATTTAGAGTATCTCTTAAACTATCTCAGTTTCGGTTCACACACTACTTCTGTAGCATTTCAGAGAGACCTCAAAAGTATCTCAGTTGCTATCTCACCCGCTATCGCAGGAAGCCTGTAAGAGATGTTCGCTCACTATCTAGTCGATATTTCAGAAACGTCTGAGCAACTTCATCTGCCTCCCTTGATTCATCTTGCCAGCCTCCCTACACTTGATTTCACTACTATCCAATTCGCTTCCTAAATGGCTTTTAGCGTAGTGATCACGGTTCGCTTATTATCTACAATAAAAAAGAAGTCTGACTTCGGATACAAGGAAGAACCTATGAATGAGGACGAAATTACAATCCGGCATCAAGTGATCAAGGATGCGGTCAAAGATGCAATCGCACAGGCGTTGAGTCGCCACCGGAAACTCGGTGAGTCGTAACCTTCGGTTCAGCAAAGCCGTTCGCAGAATAGTAAGACGGCAAAGTAGTCATTTTGAAAGGAGATGAGATTCCAGATGGCAGCCCAAACGCATCATCAGAGCCTGAATTAGGATCTGGTAATCCGAGTTCGATCGAGTCTTGAAAAGATCAGTAGCACGGTTGAAGCTTTCCTCTGTAACGCTGATCAAAAAATGTCCCTACTTCTTTCCCTCCAAAATAACCAATATGGGATGAGACAGTCTCACCCCATCATCCCAGCTCATGTCACAGCCGTATCCCGCAAGAGGATCTGCCCGTGGTCGAAACAACATTCCATCAATGAAGCGCGATCGCTCCCAACCTTAGTCATGAGAGATTCCACGATCACGATCGCAATCTCATCTTGAATATCCTCCTCACATTCAACCGTAGCAAGCGCATCGAGCAGCAGCAGCGCATATTGTTCTACGCCGACCGACTCTACAAACTCGGAAAGCGAACAAGCCCTTAGTTGACAGAGCGAACTACTTTCGTAGTCAAGCAAGCAGCGACGAACGAATTCTTGGCAATACACAATCACTCCCTTGCGGTTCGCGAGTTGTAACTCCTGTTTGAATTCACCCGATCGATCGCTATTGGCGCGAGCTTTTTTAACCTTGAAGTTCCCGATCGAAATTGCCTCAGACGCATAGTGCAGCAACCGCTGAAAGCTTTTCTGCACCAACTCAAAAGCTGCCTCATAGCTAGGCACATCCGATTCTGGTTGGAAGTCTGATGTGCAGAACTGAAATCCTTCTGTCACTTGATCATGAGCCATATAAACCTCTTGTCATAGGGACAGCAAGTAGGGTAACGAGCTGACACAGCGAATCAAGAGAAAAGCGCGATCTCACTCAATTTTTTTCAAATTCAGCGCCGCGATCGTTCACCCATTTTCCTCAGACAGAATGAGAAAAAAATCTCTGGCACGTCATGCACTTACAAATTGCGCGATCGATGAACGTTCAAGCCTTATCAGGAAAAGATTTGAGGGTGTCTACACCCTGTAGACAATTCCACCTTCTTAGTGCTTGAAATACTCTCTGCTCTATACCGTTCCATGTGTCTACAGCGGTTCATTAAAATCGTTTTCACGTACCCAACGTATTCCAAAATTGTTGTTATAATCAATGATGTTAGTGATACTTGTCAGTTTGATTATGAAAGGTGATTAGCGCAAGTAGTCCTACAATTGGATCACCTTCGCTACAGTTTCAAGATTAAAGTTCGAGGAGTCAGCACCTACTAAAAATCCATTTGGATTCTTGGTAAAGCACTGACGAATTGAATTGAGCGTCGATTCAATCTTCGAGTGTTACGAGCACTCAAGGAGCGATCGACTTTGGCAAAAACGAGAGTCATCAGAGACTATTCTGAGACTCCCTTCAGTAAGGATTGAATGTCACACCAAAACATTCGTCTCTTTTTTCTCGTAGGAAGCATTCTAGTCACGTTGTGTCTAGTTGTCACCTACCCTCAGCAACTTTATGCCGGATTATATTGGCTCTATGAGGATGGTTGGGAGACCATTTCTCAAGGGTTCTGGTTAGGCTTTCTTCTCTCATGGTTTATCGTGGGTCGAAGATTTCACCTAACGCGATATGTCCGTCGTAAGTAGCTATAACCTTTTCAGCGGAAAGTGGAATTTTGCTTCAGTAAAGCAGAATTTCGCTTCCGCCTTTTTTAGTGGAGTACGTTATGAATTTACTTCGATATTGGCTTACTCAATTTCAGGAGAACATCATGGATGACGATCGATCGTTCTTCATCTATATGGGCGGCTTGGTCACGGGATTCTTTTTAGATTTACTGAGTATGCTCATTTACAATCTGTTCCACTAGCGATGTTACAGAACGCTACATCCTGCGATCGCGTCGTTGGAACGGATGACGAATGCAGTAGAGTTTGTCTGCCCGCAATGATTGATCAACTTTTGAAAAGAAGGATGAAAACAACTAAAGAATGATTGAGGAAGCCATCGGGCAACCTCTGAGATTTGTATTGGGATTGTTCAAGGGAGACCAACGTTGCCGCGTTAGTCTCCCTTTTTTCTTTATATGGAACTGAAATATGGATACTGCAACTACAACAAAAAAACAAGGAGAAACCTTTGATATTTATCAGGAGGTAACAAACGCGATTATTGAAGCGATCGAAGCTGGGGTAGGGCGGTGGAGGATGCCGTGGTACTCCATTACGGAACTCCCTCGCAACATTGATAGTCAAAAAGACTATCGTGGCATCAACACGCTTATGCTCTGGTGTCAGTCTATTCGACGAGGGTATTTATCACCCGAATGGGGGACATACAAACAGTGGGCTGAACAGAAGACACAGGTTCGCAAGGGTGAAAAATCCACATTGGTAGTCTTTTGGAAGGTAATCGATCGAGATGACAAGCCGGATGCGGATGAAGCAGCGATGTTGAAAGCAAAACTGTGGTCGGTAAGCAAGTTCTCTTCGCTCGTGGATACAGGGTTTTCAATGCAGAACAAGTGGATGGCTATGACCTTGGATCAGCGCTGAAGAGATCGAGACCAGAGCGGATTGCGATCG
The DNA here is from genome assembly GCF_000353285.1 of Leptolyngbya boryana PCC 6306. NCBI lineage: Bacteria > Bacillati > Cyanobacteriota > Cyanophyceae > Leptolyngbyales > Leptolyngbyaceae > Leptolyngbya > Leptolyngbya boryana. The sequence goes on along the minus strand of NZ_KB731325.1, from coordinate 112,815 downwards.
CGGATCAGTTCTTTGATTCGCTGGGTGGAACAGTGCGTCAGAGTAATCATGCCGCTTATCAACCAAGAACCGATGAGTTATTGATGCCCCCGATTGAGGCATTCATCGCAGCTGAACCCTACTATAGTTGTCTAGCGCATGAATACACCCATTGGACAGGTGCGGCACATCGGCTCAACCGATCGCTCAGTACTCGTTTTGGATCGGAAGCGTATGCAGCTGAAGAATTGATTGCGGAACTTGGAGCGGCGTTTCTCTGCGCGACTTTGGGATTTAGCACAACTCATCGCTCAGACCATGCAGCTTACATTCAAAGTTGGTTGACCCTGCTCAAAACCGACAAAAAAGCAATCTTTAACGCTGCCTCGCACGCGCAGAAAGCAGCGGATTATTTGCGCTCAATCGCAGCACGCAATCAAGTGCAAGCCGCGTAACCCTAGAAGAAAAATCACGAGCGATCGAAGTAGAAACAAACTTCGATCGCTCACTGAAGAAAACAACTTTGGCGAGACCTTTCTACACTCCTGTAGGAAGGCTCGCCTTTTTTATTGGAACTACTCATGAAAACAAACCGAGCCATGAATCAACTTCCTCTCTTTGCTGCCGAAAATGCAGCGTATGCAGAGCGAGAAACCTGTCAATCTTCACCCCCTTTCACTGCAAGAGAAAAGCTGGAGCGGTATGGAGTCGAAGGGCTATCCGACACTGAATTGCTAACATTGATGCTCCCAAGCGATCGACCGTCGGTTGCTGCGGAAATTCTGGCCGTAATAGATACGATCGCCCCAGAAGCTCTCTACGATTCGCTACGATCACTCAGAAAGATTGGCAGCAATCGAGCCGCGTCGTTGAGTGCAGCATTTGAATTAGTTCGCCGTCGCTTACAGGCACACTCATCCAAGGTAAGGGGACCAGAAGATGTGGTGCAACTGCTGTCTTACTTAAATCACAAGGAGCAGGAGCATTTCATCTCGATCTCGCTCAATGGCGCTCATGAAGTCAAGCAAGTTCGAGTGCTGACCGTTGGGCTTGTCAATGTCTGTCAGATTCATCCCCGCGAAGTTTTCAGCCATGCCATTAGCGATCGAGCGGTCTCTCTGATTGTTGCTCACAACCATCCATCGGGGGATACCACGCCTAGCAAAGAAGACATGCGGCTGACTGAAAGACTCGGTGATGCGGCTGACCTCATCGGCATTCCGCTGCTAGATCACATCATTTTTGGACATCGAGGGTTTCTCAGCTTCAAAAGTCAGGGTTTAGCACTTCGCAGTAGTTGATAAGGTCGATGAAATCAGTAGAGATTGCGGTCGGCAATGAATGCGATCGTATGAAACTGTCTACGGCGAGGCGCTTGACCAACGGGGAGGAGTCTCGCCCTTTTGATTGGAATATTCTATGAAAACCAAAGAACAAAAACAGCGAGAACTCCAACACTTAGCTGAATTCATTGGCAATGAAATCTACTATCGCTACAATCCACACCTCTTTCCGAATTTGCTATTGACCGATGGAGTTCGGTTTCTTGCAGAAACAGCCCAATGTTTTTGGCTGCTAGATACGATCGCATTGCTTCAGAAGCATCCAGCAATCTGCAACCATCCCCAGCTACAGCAGATACAGTTCTGGACTCTGCAAGTTGATGAGAATGAATCGGCAACGTTGCGATGCGAGCAGGATACAGATGAAGTAGTCTACCAAGAGAAGCTAGAGTGGACGGATTTTCCACTTCGCATACAACGGCTCTGGGTTTGTCTGGAAAATAAACTTGTTGTGATCATGCTTCCAACCGAGTACTAGAAGAAGGGTTAGTGTTGATTATGACTTGGCGCTATCAACACCAACCCCCACCATTGTGAGGGTTGGGTTAGTCCTCTACGATTCATCCACAGCATTTGTTTCTGGAGCAGCTTGCTTGCACAATTGCTGTGAATCAGAATCGGCGATCGCAAAAAGAAAGAGACTGGAATGGCAAATACAGTAGATCAAACTTGTGTTTGGAAGGGGTTCGGCGATCGCTTTGGCGAATGGGAGTCTCGTTGCCGCTTACGCATCTTCAATGTTCATCCAGAACTCTCGATCGTGATTATCTCGAACCTTAGATGCGATAACGGCACGATAATCACGAATTGTGCAGAGCAGCTTGCGACCAACGTCGTGAAAGATTTCAATCTCGACCCACGATCGCTCACGTGGATAGAGCATCTTCCAGACTCAGAAACCGAATATAGTCAAGTTGAGTTTGATTGGGATCGCTTACAGGCAAGTTATCCCTGCTGGACGTTTCTGCGTCCAGAGCAGGTTGAGTCAATGATTGGAGAGCGTCTCTAGCTTGAAATCAGAGAGGTTCGTCGGGATGAGAAAGAAATTTCAGTTTTCTTGTGTAATAAATCCGAAATAGCTCCCTTATTACACAAGAAAAGCGATCGTTGCCTTGATGAAACCGACGGGGAGTTGCAATTCTCTTGGGAATCGTGCGCCTCGGCTTGATTAGAGATTTCTATCGGATGTTCAATCGTCATGATGCTCTAATTCACTGCCGTTTCCAGATTTCTCAGCATCGAAAGACGGTCGCACCACTCGATGCCTCGTCGTGCTTCTAATTTCGGGGATCATCATGTTTAGAAGGGTGAATCACTGTAACTCGACGAAGCTCGATCGCAGGCTCGAAAATCGGGCGGATCGCTGCCATTGATTGTAGATGTAGGCAACCCACATCAGCCGAGAGTACTGCCCAGCATTTTGAACTCATTATTGATTGAGATCACTAACATCGCAAATTGCAATAGGACATTGATGCGAGTCCCTGCACTTCATGACTGCTGTAGATTAAGCCAAAGACTGGGAATCCTAGTGTCAAGATAACAAGCTGGTTTTATCCAAATTGTCTGATTTAGTCCCCGTTCACTTGAATTCTCATCGCTTCTATGAAACTGAAGCAATTTGTCATCATTGCAACTGCCGCTGTTCTAAGCTGGTTTGGTATTTCCCAAGGGACTAGATTTGCTCAGGCTTATGCCAATCAGCAAAAAACATTCAGTCAGGTCGCTTCTCTTGTCAACGAGATTGGAGACCCAAATCAAGCCCCGAACTTAGACGCTTTGAAGCAGTCCCAGACGAAGCTGCAAGGCACGATATCAGGTCTAGAGGCAATCCCAAATTTTCCAGGATTTGAGTCGGATCGAGCGAAGACTGAGCTTGCAAGATTGCGTCCACTATTTGAGGCAGTCAGCGCTCGTATTCAGCGCGAGGAGAAAGCCTCAGCCGATCTTGCTGCTGCACTCAAATTTGACTCTGAAGCCGCAGAGATGGTCAAAAATTCGCCGCATCCAGCAGAAGTGTGGCAACAAGCTAGAGAGCGATGGCAGCAAGCCATTACTCTACTGGACAAGATTCCCGCCACTTCATTTGTGTCAACACAAGCAAAGACAGGACTTGAAGCCTGTCGCATCAACTTCAAGATTGCCGATACGCAATGGATGGCTGAATCTCAGGCATTCAAGGAAGTTGATCGGGTCATTGCTTCAGTGGAGCAAGCAAAAAAAGCGATTCAAACTCGCCCCTATCAACTTGTAGAACTCTTGAATGCGCGAACTCAGTGGCAACGCTCGCTAGAGCGTCTCAACAAGATTGCAGAAACGACAACCGTTTACTCTGATGCCCAACTCCTAGCAACCTCACATCAAACTAACATCCGTAAGCTGGATGAAGCGATCACTCAAATCAGAAATTGTCAGGGTCGGTATCAACTGACTGAAGTCGATTCAACCAGTACAAGTTTGTGCGGCTATGATGTGAGTCTGGATTTGGAGAATCCAATCGATATCCTTACAGCACAAGCTGAGCCTGAAGTCGATGGGGCAGAGTTCGTTGATGATACAGACGTTACGATCGTTTCAGTGCCAGATACTTCGACAGGCTTTTATTCCCGTTACCGCCAACGTAGAAGTAGCAGCTTCCGTGGAAGCAGTGGAAGCAGCACCACCTGGGTTCGAGGATATACTCGCAGCGACGGGACTTCGGTGCGTGGCCATCATCGCGGGGGGGCTAGAGTCAGTGGAATGGGTTCATCGCGTTCTGGTGGAGCAAGTTCTTAGCGAATTCAATCGACAAATTATAGGTTGTGATGTGAGGAATTCAATCGATGCAGTTAAAGTTGCTGAGGACGAGTATCGTTCAATGCTCTCGCAAAAACGAACAAGTAGATCGTGTCGGAGCGATTGATTCAGGAGCAGGTGCATGATGCTCACACGATCGCAGTTTTATGAACAATATCAGCATTGTTTTAGCTGGTATGACACGGACGAATATGCTTGCTTTGATGTGCTACCTGTTTCTTCTGAGAACATTCAGGCCATTCGCCAAGCCGCAGAAGATGTCTGGCGGGTTTTGGTGGCAGCAGGCGAATTCATGAAAACGTTCGATGATGAGACGCTGTTGGCATATGGGTATCCGATCGAGACTTTAGATTTGATTCGGACCAGTTCTCAGCCCCCCTTTATTGCTCGATGTGATTTCGCAGTCACGAAAACGGGGATTTATCTTCTGGAGTGTAATGCAGAAGTCGCAACGTTTGTCGTTGAGACGTTCAAGATGGATGATCTAGTGGCGCAGCACTTTGGTAGAGCGGGGGTAAACACCGATGCTGAGTCGATTTTGCGGCGAGAGCTAAATCATTACATTGAAGTTGCAGCACATTCAATTGGTAAAAGACCTGAAGACTGTCGGATTGTATTTTCAGCTTTGTCTCAAGCGATCGAAGATATTGGGACGGTTGAGTATCTACGATCGCTCTGTGACTATGACGCGCACTTTTGCGCGATCGAGTTTTTGTCGATGGATGAAGACGGTATCTACGATCAAACCGATGAACCTGTCGATTTAATTTATCGGATTTATCCAACAGAATGGATGATTGAAGATGCAGATCCAGTCAGTGGAATTGGATTATGGGATTATCTAGAGCCTTTAGTCTTCGATCGCAAAGTTGCTTTGATTAATCCTATTTCTTCATTCGTACTGCAAAACAAGGCATTGTTAGCACTCATTACTGAAGCGTGGGGCAATCAAATTGATCATCCACTCTCTGCAATCGTCCATCGGCATTTTCTACCCACGGCAATGACTCCTGATTCGATTTCAGTGCCTTACGTGAGTAAGCCAACATTTGGAAGAGAAGGACAGGAGGTGGAAATTGTCAAAGAAGCAGGTGCAGTCCTCTACAACGCTTCAGCAGAGTATGCTGTTTTTCCTAAGATTTACCAGAAATACGTTGATTTACCAACGGTAGAGCTTGAAGGTGAGTCAGCAACATTGCAGCTGTCATGCTTCTTAATGAATGGAGTTGCCGCAGGCATTTCAGCTAGGGTTGGGGATGCAGTCATCGGGAATCTGTCAAAGTTCCTTCCCGTCTGCTTCTCTCACTCATAACGGCGTGCCAATGTTGAGTGAGGTTATCGTACCGAATTTTGGGTCTTCATGAGCTAGAGACAGTTAGTTTTTCACACAGCTAGAAAGGCGAGCGAGCGTAAGAAGCACTTGCACCATTGTTGATGCGATCGCGAATTGTCCAGGGTGGGACAATTTTGGCGATTCTGCTTACGCCAATCTTTGGGTGGAGTGAACTGTGATATCTAGATGCCCCGCTGTGCGGCTTTCGTAGTTTGTTCGCCTTGTAGTCCGGGAAAGATACTGCCCAACCATTCTGAACCAGCCATTGGGTTGAGGTCGCCAACATTGCAAATCGCGACAGAGCGTTTAATATCGATCTTTGCCCGTTACCCCGCAGCGCAAAGAGTTTGCACCAATTAACGTGCAGGGTAGCTTTCACGTGTTTGCCGCAGTTCCAGACCCGCTTGTTAAATCAGAAAATCTGTTGCTGGTCTGGGCTATCCACGCCTTTGAGACGAATTCTTTGTTTTTCACTTTGAGCGTATCTCCATCAACCACACTCATTATGCCAGTGACTTGACTAGCCGAGATTGCGGGGCAGGGAAGGAGGACACTGAGAAGAAGAATGGCAGAAAATATCGTATTCTCCCAATATCCCACCTTAATGTTGTGCGAAACGGGCGAGATTCTAGCTCAAATACTCGCACTAACGGTGCAAGAAATGACTGGAGAAATATCGGGCTTGAGAAGCGATCGCATCTGGAATGAAGGCTCCGTTCTATGGCACGATCCAAAGGCTTGTTCGCCATAATTCAAGGAAGCTTCCTTTGCCCCGACAACTTTCCTTTCTCCCCGACGATTATGATGAGTTTCTTCGCCTACTGAAGGAACGCATTCGCACAGCGCAACTGCGAGCCGTCCTCTCGGTAAACCGTGAGTTAATACTTCTCTATTGGCATATCGGACGAGAAATTCTCCATCGCCAGAGGCAAGAGGGTTGGGGAGCAAAGGTCATTGAACGATTGGCAAAAGACCTGAAGCGAGATTTTCCTCAGATGAAGGGGTTTTCACGCTCAAATCTCACGTACATGCGGGCTTTTGCTGAAGCATATCCTGATGAGCAATTTGTCCAACAGGTTGTTGGACAAATTCCGTGGGGTCACAACGTGCGGCTTCTAGATATGGTCAAAGACCCAGAGGCGCGGCTTTGGTACGCTTGTAAAGCAATTGAATACGGCTGGAGTCGGAATGTCTTAATCCACCAGATTGAGAGCAATCTTCATCAGCGCCAGGGCAGTGCCATCACCAATTTTGCTCAAACCCTACCGCCATCTCAGTCCGATCTCGCGCAGTCCTTAATTAAAGACCCGTACATGATGGACTTTATCACGCTGAGCGAAGGGGCTTTGGAGCGCGAGTTAGAGCAGGCACTTGTCTCTCACATACGCGAATTTCTCCTAGAGTTGGGGGTTGGCTTCTCTTTCATGGGCAACCAATTCCCGATCGTGGTTGATGGGAAGGAGTACAAAATCGATCTGCTTTTCTACCATGTCAAGCTTCGCTGTTACATTGTGATCGAGTTGAAGATGGGCGATTTCGAGCCTGCGTATTCAGGGCAGATGAATTTTTATGTGTCCGCAGTGGATGATTTGCTGCGACATCCTGACGACCAACCAACGATCGGGCTGATTCTCTGTCGTTCAAAATCTAAGACGACTGTGGAGTATGCACTGCGTAATGTCAGCACTCCGATCGGAGTTTCGACTCATCGAGTACCAGATCAGTTTAAATCAACGTTGCCTTCGATCGAAGAATTGGAACAGGAATTGGAGTCTGCTGCAACCGCCCTAGAAGCAGAGATTGATGTAGACCCAAGCTGAGCAGTTGATCCCATTAACTGCTAATACATGGAACGAACCGCGATGAACTGCGATCGCATCTTGAAATTGAATGTATCTATCAATAAACGCTCGTCTTCTGAGCAGACATAGAAATGACTGCTGCTAATTGTTCCAACTGCATTTTCACCTTTTTATGAAGAAAGAATGAGTTCAGGAAGCCAACTTCGCTGAGTGAGATAATACGAGACATGACTCAGAATAAATTGGCGCAACAGCCAAATGAGTATCATGATCTAATGATTTAAAGAAATAATTGCTTCTGGAGAGATTATGCTGATTCTTGACTGAAACAGCAGATTGAATCAGAAATGATACAAAATCTGTCCATATAATCAATTCAGGGAAACCTCGGTAGAAAATAGTATGACGTTCAAAACGCGTTAAATAGAGTTAGATGGCTAAGCTTTTGACTGCCAAAAATTCTACAGTGATGATTCTGAGTGCAATTGGTTTTTTGATAGGTTACGAACTAATTCGTTTCGGTGCTATCTCTGAGGAATGTAGTAAGCATTTTATTCAAACCAACCCATTATCCAGTGTATAGCACTGCTTGATTGGTATGCAGACTGCACTTTGGTTTATTTTAAGTAAGCCATTATGGAGTGCGTTGGTTGCTCTTAAGCCAAACTTTAAGGGTAATTGCAAAGAAATTTTTCTATCTCTTTTTATACTAGCGTTATTGTTTTTCGGATTACTCTATGCAGTTCCTTTTCGTACTGGCTCCCCACTTCAGAGCCATATCTACAAAATCAGCATCCTGACGTTAATAGCATTTTGCCTCATAATGGCTCCAGCGTGTGTCGGGATTTAGCTTGTTCAAGCTGCTCTGGGAAAAATTAGTTATATTGGACAGCCTACTACAAGCACAATCTTGCATTTTCTTGACCTTCGAGACCGCCTACAGTTCTTTCTTGTGATTGCTGGAACAGGCATCAGTGCTGCAACATTAGGTTCAGGTGCATTGCGTAATACTCTTATTGCTTGGGCAAAATCAGATACACTTTCTTTGGCTTGTATTAAAGTAGCCAAGTCAGTAAATTTTCCAGCCGAGATGGTGTTACTTTATGGGCTATATACGACAGCGCTCCTGACACTTGTTTATATCCCAACCTTTATCGCTTTCCAGTCCAAAGGGCGCGAAATTTGCGGCTCCACCTATCCAAAGCCATCATTCAATTCAGACGCTTCAGATTCGTGGGTGAATTGGTATTCAAATCAGAAAAAGGTAGAAGAACTTCTCAAACTTCAATTAGGTGCAACAGATAGTTTAAAGACAGGCATCTCAATCCTAGCTCCACTTGCTGGCAGTGCTATTTCCTTATTGCTAGGTAGTAAATAGTTGGCTCAGTTATCTCTAAGGTGTACCGTATTGCCATATTTTGAAAACTATCCACTCTGTCTCCCAATTTTGTCAAAAAGCAACCTATTTTAATAGGAGCGAAATTACGAGATCCTGGTTGTGTCCCAAAAATGGTAGGGTGTGGAAGCTCAATTTTCTCTGGCCTTACTCCAAATGACGACTGTCTTCTTGTTCAAATGGCGGCACTTCTTGCCAGAAATCATCTTGCTGAATGTACGCTGGTACTGTCGTTACTCTTGTGCGATTCGTGTTTGTCTTTAAAGATTGCCTGTTTTGCCTCGGCTAATTTAATTCCCAATCGATCAATTCTCATTCAGCGCCTTACCTGTGGAGCGCAAGAAACCACAATTAGCGATCGCCTCCCGGATCACCTTCATATCGCCCTGGATGTATTTCAGCCAGAATGCTCTAATTTTTTCTTGTAAGCTTTCTAAATCCCCATCTTCATAGTCTGAAATGTCGAGAATTGGCACAATACCAATATGGTTCCATTTTGATTCATCAATTTTACATTTGCTTTTCAATCCGCTAATGTTGAGCGTGTTTAGTTCTTGATAAATCGCTTGCTTGATTTCCATCCTTCCAGGACCAATTACTAGATGAACACAGAGATTTTGAGGCTCGTTCCAAAACTCAAAGAGGAAGATTCGATCGCTCCCTGTCCAGCCAGAGCAAGTCTTTTGAAATGCCATGCCATCCCACTCCTTTGGAGCGACTCGAATGTATCGTTTGTCAATGGAGTCTAAATCAATATTTTCTGCTTGAGAAAACTCCTGGATAAGTTGTTTTATGTAGTCTTCGACATCTGATCGCATATCAGGGCGATGCTCGTAGATCAGATCGATCGCTTGACGGTGCTGTTTGTATATTTTGCGGCACAGTTCAGCAATGTCGGACTCGCGCATAATATGTCTCCTGACTAAATCAACGTAATGGCGTATTGCGATGTAAATATCATCTGTAAGGCTTGATCTTCGCTCGTTACATACGGTTTCGATGATCTCTGCGATCGCTCCATAAGCGAAGGAGATCCATCGAGGGCGAGAGGCTGCTGAACCTTCTCTAGTGAGAAAAACAAACATTTTTTTGCAGTTTCGAAACTCTTTGGCAACCACATCCTCGTAGGTGCGGAGTTGATTGGGACTTTCTACGGCATCTACTTTGTTTTCGATGACGCAAACGAAGGAGTTGATGGGCGAATAAATCAAGAGATCGATGTTCTTCCATTCGCGCCGAATCTCGGCATCGGAGAAATCGGAGCGAGCGATATCAAGGCTATCTATAGGGGCTTTTTCGGCATCGGCGAGGATGGCGATCAGGAGTTTTTTCAGGAAGAGATCACCGAGTCGATGTTTCTCGGAGGGGTTGAGGAGAAATTGAATGAAGTTGGAATGCTTGATTTCCTGGCGAACCATGCCAACGGCTTCAAAAATATTGAACTGAGATATTTTTGCTTCTAGGGCTTCCAGGTCGGGATTGTGGATAATAAATTTCTCAAGGATTGCTCTCTGTTCTTCAAGCGTCATGTGAATTGGCTCTGTTTCTGGAATTGCTGGTGTTTTTTGGGAGTCGCTTTGTGAATCACGGGTTAGTTCAGTCATACGCATTCACTCTGTTACAACAGCTTGAGTTGTTGCTCGTCTGGTTCAACATCCGGCCATTGCTTTTTACTAGTCTTCCCTTTTGCCTTCTGCCCCTTGCCTTTTGCCTTCTTTTTATCGTGCAAGCTCTGGGCAACTTCTTCGGCGTAGCATTGATGGTTCAACTCCAACAGTCGATGCTTCAACGCACTTCATGTTCGAGCACTTCCCACCGTGCAGTCTCGCTGATGGTAAAGCGGATGCCTTGCTTGGTTGGGTGAAAGTCGTGCTCTAAGTCGAGATCTTGCTAACCATAAGCGATCTCAACCGCTTGATTCATTTCGATCTTGAGTCCAAACTGATTGTCCTACCATTCTTCAGATGTTGATCGCAGCAGCTTCAAATGCTCCGGATCATGAGCATCTAAGCCTGTGGGGAATACCTTGAGCAGCACAGGCAGGCTCAGAAATGAACCCGATGCTTCAACCAGCGACAACCATTCAGCGTGATGACGTGCAGTAGACTTAGACAGTTAAGACGGCAGGGTAGAAAGGAGAGTTATATCAGATAGGGGAGTATCAGCAGACGGATTCGATTCTTCAGAAAAAGTTGCAATGACCGGATTATGGTCACTCAGTTCCTCCCACATTGGAGATGTCAGTACCTCACATTTATCCAAATAGCGATACCATGCAGCCGGAACAAAGATGCCATCACAGTGATAGGGAGTCACTTTATCTCGGCTCCAACGTAAAGTTTGAGTAAGATTACGGTTCGGGTTTGCTGCCTGCCAACAACTCATCAAGCCAAACTCTTTCCGCAATCGCTTCAGCAACCATAAATCCTGATCCTGTTGCTGTTCACCCGGATGACGCACCCCAACCGTCAGGTTAAAGTCACCCCCGATGATCAGATCTGCATCATTAGTGAGGGTGGCAAGCCAATCAAGGATTCGATTCATGGAGGGTTTATACGGGGCTGGTGCATGGATGCTAATCACCCGTAGCTTCTGTGCTCGAACAGCTGACCACGCAACGCCTTCCACCTCTACCCCGACCACATTCCCCTCAAACTGGGGAACCTCAATCTTTTTGACCGAGCCAGATCGGACAAAGACTGCGCTCCCCCAAGTATTGTTTCCAACCTTTGCCCACTGCACCTGATGCCAGTGACTCTCCCAAAATCGGCTGGTCACGTACTGTTGGGGATGACAGGTCTCCTGAACCAGGAAGATATCGGGATTCGCAACCTCAAAAATTTGACTCCAGTGGACGCGCTGACCCGCCTTTCCACCATATCGAAGATTGTAGGTTGCGATTTTCATGGCTGGTTCTTCTACTTTACGAATTCCATCAGAGTCGGACTGCCGGGTGTTCAATCAAAACGGGACCTTCTGGAATGAATCGTGCTCCATAATTTGCTTTCTTATTCTTCCCACGCAAGTTACCAATCGGAATGGATTTCTGAAGCAGTTCCAACTCCTGTACCTCCCAAAACACAGCCCAGGTTGGCGTATCCGTCACTGTGGATTGAGGGCGGTAGATGGATTTACCTGGATAACGACCTCGACGAGAAGCGACATAGCCCACATACAGCCCTCGCCAAGTGACTTCTGGGTTCAAGGGTTGCTCACCCTTGGCATGAGACGCATAAATGAAAACTTCGATCGCCTTTCCGCCTCGGAGCTTTTCGACCTCGCTAAAGACCTCAAAGTCTCAAGGGGTGACAACGAAGCTAGAGAGCAGACTGGATCAAGGAAATGGCATTGAGACCTCGCTGAAAAAAGGGACGTTTTTGCGGCTTGAGTGCCATCAACTTGGTCGCCAGAGTTGACCACAATTGCAAGGGTTCAATCCACAACCTGCCATACAAGCCAATCCAGAAATTGCTATGTCGGTTTCGGGTTCGCTTCGGCTCCTTGACTCGACCGACGTAGCATTGCACTTGCTTTTGGCGAATGCGTCGTCCCTGAAGCGTTGAGAGCGAATAAGCAATGGCAATCAGAACCAGTAGTGCATTGAATCGGCGTGAATCGGCATGGCAATCTTCGAGATGATAGCCACCGGATTTGTAGTCTTTGAACAGCGGCTCAATGGAGAAGCGATTAGAGTAAGCTTTCAGAGTTTGTTCGGCACCGACGAGATTGGTCAGCAGATACCAAGCATCAGAATTCGATTGACGGTAGGCGCGTTTTTGGCGCAAGACTAAATTATGCTTGCCGAACCCGCGATTTTGCGTGACTTGAATGTGCAGATATTGCTCAGTGATTCCGGGCGTTTGTGGCAAATCGTCGAGGCGAGTAAACGCATCGCTGTCATTCGGTTTGATGGTCGTACTTTTCGGTAAACGGAACACGAATTTGACTTGTTTTTCCACACACCAAGCAGCAAGCTCGATACTGTGAAACTCACGGTCTCCGAGCAAAATGAAGCGATACTTTTTCAACAGATGAAATACCGGACATAACACTTTTCGTTGTTCAGCCAGCGAACTCTGTCCTTGCTTGTTCAGCCACATCCAGTGCAATGGGATTGCCCGCTTCTGGTATACAAGACTCACCATGATCAAGTTATGGTTTTGCCATTGCGTCCGGTCAACCACCAGGTGAAGCGGAGTTCTACCTGAGTAATGTCGTTTGATCCACTGCTTGACAATCGGAAACCAGATCGCTTGTGGAGTCAGTTGCGGCAGACTCAAGAATCGCTGAATATTCCGCCGTCTGCTCTCAAATAGAATCGGTTGCGGAAACAGGGTCGCTATCCGTTCAATCGTAATTCTTCGCTCTTTTTGCAACAGTTCGACCAAGATTTCTAGCGTCACAAATTGCGCTTCCGTTAATTGCGATTGTAAACAGGTTTGATAGAATGAGGGCAACATCTTTTAGATTGATGGGGTGAAACAAGTGGAATCACCTCATTTTTTCTGTCTCTCAATGCTGCTATCCGGCATCCTTTCTACCGTTCAGTCGTGTCGTCACCCCTTAAGCCTCAAAGTCCATACTGCCGAATGCCACTTTGGGCATGTGGTCAGACGGCAAATCGTCTGAGTCCAGTTGAGTAGCAATGGCTTCTAATCCAGAGATCAGGTGCATCTCTGGAACCGGGGCAAGAATGGCGAAGGTATGAGTTTTTTGCATGAATCAAACGCTTTGAATCAGAGATCAGCTTTTCTAGCCTACTAGGGATGGATCAGCTTGTGGGGAATTAGGAATGTGACCGCTAGAGGGAATAATCAAGCCGTTGGGTGTTCAAACCAATTGCGAATCAGGCTCGTCTCCTGTTCAATCTCTCTGGGAATTTGTTCTGCCCTGGCTTTAAGACTGTTCATATTGCGCTCAAACTGCTCCCGTTCTAGCGTGCTAAAATAAGGTCAATTGTTCGACCTGCGGTTCCTCCAACTCCTTCAGGATGATCTTCTGTAATTCCGTCAGAATGGCAGTGATATCGGTAATTTCCTTTTCTGCCCGGTTCTGCAAATCCCGTTGCAGACTCGTGCTACGTTCCCCTTTCCGCACTTCCAACGCCTGCATCAAGGGGTCGGCATACTTGTCCCACATCTGGGCCAACTTTTGCGACACAACCCGAGATCCCAGGGCGATGAATCAAGTTTGCATTAATTCACAGCAACCAACGGCTCGATCTCATCTTCATCCACAAGAGATCGCTGTGACGGTTTCCGATAGGTAAATCTCAGCGTTGTTCCACTGGCAATAACCCGACGAACTTCGTCATAGAGAAGATAATCGGAATACGTATGGGCATCTTTGATTCCCGATAAATGTACCCAAGCTTGAGATCGCGTTAATGCCACAAACAACTGGTTGCGTAGTAAAAGATTGTCTTCCTGTTGAGCAACCGATTCGAGACCAAGGATATACACGAATTTCGCTTCGTGCCCTTTTGCGCGATGAATACGCGAGACGGTTATTGCTCCAGACATCCAGAACGTATCAACATTCTGATTCATCCCGGTAGTAGGTTGATTAGTAGTCGAGGCTCCTGGTAAGTAGTAGTCGATTCCATGCGATCGCAAAGTTTGGGCAAACTGGCGTTGAAGCTCAAAGCTTGCACTATGTCTCTGTGATGACTCCTCAGTCTCAGCACCACCAAGAACAATCACAAGTAAATCACGACTCGGCTGCAAGCCTTCTTCGTCGATATGATGACGTAGCCGCTTCGCGATCGCGTTAAATTGAATTGCACGATCAGAGTACGCTTCAAATTCTAGTAACGGTTGCTGCCAAAGCTGAGGGACAGGATTGGGAGAATTTTCTGGAGGGCGGTGCAATTTGATGGGCTGATGCGATCGACGAAAATCTCCTTCTACTTCGTAGCCCATCTGCTGCCAATCTTGTTGGGTTGTGAACCCACTGAGCATTCCTGTCGGGCGTAGTAAGCCCATTCCCAAGGCATGAGCGGCAACGAGAATCGGACCAGGAGTACGGTAGCACCGTTTCATCACCTCGCTCTTTTGAATCCCACCTGGATAGCTCCCGCCTGTGCGCTGCCCCGAAAGCAACGCTCCTAATTCCGTGCCAAACACTTCTCGGTACGACGGAACTTTCAACGAGTCTAAACTCTGAGCTTCGTCATATGCCCAGATGAGACGACGGATATCAGAATGAGGGTTAACAGGGCGTAAAGCTTGCCAAGCCAACCAGTAAATTGCTTGCTTGTCTTCGATTTGCAGTGTTTCACGAGTCAGTAGGTCTTGCCCCTCATCAATGAGAATGGCATCGAACGTGGGTTGAATCGGGTGATTTTCAAGCAGGCGTTTACAGTTTGCTGCGAGTCGTTCTGGAATACTTCCCGTTACAGGCGCAGATGTTAAGACACTTCCCCCTGCTTGATTGCGCAACAGCGAATAGAGACCTGCACGATCGCGAGCACCCCAAGCGTGAAGCACTTTGAGTTTACCATTGACGAAGTCTGGCTCAAGCTCTCCGTTACTCCATTCGTGTAGCCAAGTTCTCAAAATTTCTGGCACAAGCTGATAGAGGCTTCGCGTGAAAAAGACCAATGCAATATCCCAATCCGGATGCTGAAGGTGCATTCGGGCTGCTTTCTGGCAAAGCAATAAGGTTTTCCCTGATCCCGCAATGCCTCGAATCCGTTGTGGACCTGGCGGAATTTGAATGCCAATCTTCGCCTGCTGCTGATCAAACTCCCCGATAAATGTTTGCAGTGTTGAGAGAACATCTGATCGAGATTGAATCGATGGAGGGGGAACTGGCACAACGGGACGAGATCCGCCAACAATAACGTGTCGAAGTTCTCTCCAATCAGTATTACTGAGATTCAAGGGTTGTTCTCCGCGCTCGATCGGAAGAGCACGATATTCAAGGGCATCTCGAAGACT
This sequence comes from Leptolyngbya boryana PCC 6306, assembly GCF_000353285.1. Taxonomy (NCBI): domain Bacteria; kingdom Bacillati; phylum Cyanobacteriota; class Cyanophyceae; order Leptolyngbyales; family Leptolyngbyaceae; genus Leptolyngbya; species Leptolyngbya boryana. The sequence continues at coordinate 97,225 of NZ_KB731325.1, read as the reverse complement.
GCGTCGTCCCAACTCATCTCCAAAAATCAGCGGTGGACAAGTTGGATGATCCACGTCAAATCCGCGAGCTTGCCATTCATCACGAGTAACACAAGGCAGTGCCACAAGCACTCGTCCTGGCATTCGACCTCTGAGTGCTTTTCGGCGATCGCAGCTTCTCAGAATTTGGCGCAGTTGATTTTCTCCCTGCCGGAACGGATAGAGATAGCGCGTGTAGAAGTTCTGCATCTCCCACTGATTAGCGCGAATCTCAACGAGTTGATCGATCGCAAAGGATTTAACCTCAATGACGGTAATGCCCTGGTCACGATTAACTAATAGAACGTCAGGCTGATAGCGCAATTGTCGATCGCGATTGAAGTAGGTGTAGTTAAGACAGGCAATCCCTTCACCCGTCCCTTTGAGCGCCTGTGTAACTTTTTCCCAGATCAGCCGCTCACCATCCTCGCCGGGTCCTCCAAAAACCTCACTGACAATGAACTCCCAATCTGCCATCGCTACTCATCAAATTGCTGCGTTTAGCGTAAGTGTTCCCGCTCATACCGGATTGGGGACAAACCGTAAAAAAGCAATCCCCTCACAAATTCACTACAAATTTGAGGCGCGAACTCGATCAATTTTGAAAGCAATCCTGTTCCTGAAGACGTTGTCATCTATTTTCTTGTGTAATTAAGGATTTATTTTGCAAGTCTTACACAAGAAAGATTATTCGCGATGAGGTCAAGCATAATGTTCTGAAACTGATGGCGTTCTCTCTAAACGCTTTTGAGAGTTACAACATCGATTGTTCGTCCTCTTTCAACTCCAACTGATAGACTCTCATCGACTGATGTTCTGGCATCATCCGCCAGTAATATCCATCCAGCGGTGCTGGAGATCGATCGTCGCAACGGTACATAAAGATTGGTTCTCGACAGCGGGCAGCTTGTTTAAGCTGCTTGCTCATAACTGGAGTATCTTCAGCTTCCATCCAGAACAAGTGCGCTTTTCCAAAATAGTTGTACTGCATCAAACTGAACATCAACCACTCGATAACCTCTTGAACTGTTTGGGGTAGAACTCCGGAGACATCCTGCCCATAGCTTCTCAATGTTGGAGTTGTACTCTGAGCAGCGGAGGAGGATCGAGAAAAAAGTTGAGAAAAAAAGCTTTGCATAGGCTTGAGTGCATCGTTGCCCATTCATAATGCCCACTGATTTCGCTTCTCAAAAAGTTTTTGTCTCGCTTGGTTCTGAAATCTCAGTGCTGGAAACGGCAAAGTTGAAGCGAGCAATTTGCCATGACCTCAGTTGATTTAATTATCGAGCGTGAGATAGACCTCATGTTTCTGAAAAACCTTCTTCCAGATACTCACATCGCAGACCTCGTTTTTTACGCAACGAATGGGAGATAGCCAGTCTATTCAGCAGTATGCACGTTACTCTGCGATCGCGCTTGTCCAGTTGTGGTTGTCCTGGAGTTTCAGTATCCAGTCGCAATCCAAGAAAAATTAGATTGGCGACCACGCTATTGTTCCCTACAAGGTATTGCTCGTCTCCCCAGCGATCGCATCGATATTTGATACATGCTTCAAAAACTAAGTTTCCGCTGAATTCAAAGTCGAGTCTTTCAGAAGAGTTCGATCTCCTTACCCCATCCTAAGTTCAGACACTCTAACGGCACTCAGTTATTCAAAAATTGATTGAGTTCTTCTCTAGGGTCATTCAGCAAGTGGCTTGACAGTTATCTCTGCTGTTCTTCAATGAGCTTGGATGCATTGCTTTGTCAGCGGGAAGGCAATTGTTAGATGTCAAGCACAAGTTCGAGTCGCGACAGTGACAAAGACGGGCTAGTAAGAACTAAGAACATTCTTGGTTAGTCGCGAGATCAAGAACAGTAATCGCTAAAGAATGACAGATTAAAGTTGTGCAGAATGCTCAAGGTAACTGCACGACAATGATGATCAAAATGACAACGAAGATCGAGACGACAATTAAGATCGAAACGACAGCTAGGAACGTTTCGGTTGAACGGTCTCTTTCTTGGCGGTCTTCGATGCTTCAGAACGAGACACTGCCGATTGTTTGCGGTAGCTCTCGGTCTGAATTTCAACAATCAAAGCATGATGCACCAAACGGTCAACGGCTGCGACTGTCATCATCGAATCGGTGAAGATAGCATCCCATTGGCTGAAGGGCTGGTTGGCAGTAATCAGTAAGCTTTTGCGCTCATATCGATGAGCAATTAGCTCAAACAGCACGGAGGTTTCCGCCTCAGTCTTTTTGACATAGCCCAAATCATCAAGCACGAGTAGGTCAAAGCGGTCTAGCTTCTTCAGCATTGCTTGCAATTGCAGTTGCAGCTTTGCTTGCTGTAATTGCTGGACTAGAGCTAAGGCAGAAAAGAACCTGACTCGCTTACCAAACTCCACCATGCGGCGCGAGACAGCGCTTGCTAAATGTGACTTTCCAACGCCTGAAGCTCCGAACAACAAAAGGTTTTCGGCGCGTCCGAGCCAAGTAGGATCATCCGCCATCTGCATCAAGGGAGCAGGGTTGAAGCTCGGACAATGGGAAAAGTCAAAGTTGGAAACCGTTTTTCCGCTTGGCAGTTGGGCTTCTCTCAGAGCGCGTTGGATACGGTTGCTCCATCGGTGTTGGACTTCCGATTCGCACAGAACCAGCAAGAACTGTGCGTAAGACCAGCCTTCCTGCATCGCTTGTTGTTCGAGTGTTTCCCAGTGATGCAGCCATGTGAGGTAGGTGCAGTCGTTTGAGGTGGAGGCTGAGATTCTGATACGGACTGGTGGGCGGGTTCTCGGTGCAAGAGTTGGTCATAGTGTTCTAAATTGTGTTGAGTCGTCGTGAGATTGGGCAGGCTTAGATCGCTCAAGAGTTGAAACTGCTTGCGGAGTGTAGCCAGGGTCAGGCTATTTGCATTGAGTTGTGCTTGCAGGTAGCTTGCTACTGCGATTTCTTTGTCTTGCGTGGTCGCAATGTACAGAGCTTCTACCATCAGCACCGCAGCACTGTCGAGGTCGAACCGGCATTTGAGTTGCGACCAAAGCTCCCGCCATATCTGATTTGGCAGAAGTTCTTGTTGCCAGGTACAGTACAAGAAAGCTCTGGGCTTGAGACGTAGCCCTTCTGCAATATGCCGATAGTTGATGCACCGAGCGCGCCGTTTTGCTTTATCACTGACTCGAATGCGAGGGAGCTCCACGACTGAGTGACGATTGAGGTAGCCGATAATCCGGTCATGGTAGAGATGCAGTTCGAGTGACTGTCCAATCAGTCGAGATGGAACCGTGTAGAGCACACAGCGCACATCAATCGTACTGCGGCAACTGACCGTTGCGGTGAGCACCTCATAGTCAGGCACTCGATACTTAGGCAAGGGTTGCAAATATTGTTTCTCCTCCTCAATTTTTCTGGGATGGAGATCGTTCAATTTGGCAATCGCTCGATTGATCAGGTCTTGATAGTCAGCGATGCTGTCAAAGTCATGACTGCCTCTAAGTAAGAGCATTTGCTTGATGCGATTCTTTAAATGTCCGTGCGGTGACTCTATCCCTCCATTCTCATGAGCGATACCAGTATTGTTGCGCGTTGGTTGCATTCGGTAATGACTGCATAGGTCATCATACAAGCGCGTCAAGGGCTTATTTCGCGCTCCACCCATGTTGCGATAAGCCGCACTGAGACTATCGGTACGATGTTGCTTCGGGACTCCTCCACAAGCAAACAGCGCATTCTGTAATCCTTCCGACAATGCAATAAAGCTCTCACCGCCCTGAATGATCTGAGCGTACTGCCAGCCACTGTAAGCCAGTCGGTAATGATACAACAAATGCTCAAATGGCTTGCCCGCAATCCTGATCTCAATTCCTTTGAGTTCGGTGAAATCCGATAAGCCCATCATCCCCGGTTCATGCCGTAGCTCGAACATGATCTCTTTCGGTTCGCCATGCAAGGCTTTCCAGGCGGCAACTCGTCGTTGCACCGTGCGAAGCACTTGGGGATAACTTGCCGGGATAGCGCTCTTGCAGCCATTCAAATAGCGTTGTCGGCTGAAGACCAGGATTTGCTTTGAGCATGGGTTCAAGTTCAGATTCCCAAACTTCTGCTAACGGATCAGGGGTGCTGCGCCAGTCACGGATGCGTCCTCGATTCGGTTGATGGTCGCCTGCTTCGATGCGCTGTCCGGTTCGGGCAGAAAAGCCAGCCAGTTCTGCGGCTTCTACTTGCGTGAAGCCTTTTTCTCGTGCGGTCATATACACTTGGACTTGATATATTTTGACTTTTCCAGACACTCTTCGCGTCTCCATGTATCGATGGAACTCTCTCAGAGTGTCTTTTTCTTGCTCGGCACTTGACTCGTCGAGTCAAGCAGTACGCAATCGTCCGGAGAAAGGTTTAGCTCGCCAATACCCTGACGTTCGTTCGCCAGTTGTATTGTCACCTAACAGGCAATCAAGACAGCTATTTTAGCGATCGCTAATTTGAGTTTCTTAGAATGATGCAGGTGCGATCAAGCAGAGCAGCATTTCTGCTGATTCTGTCTCCGGCCCATTATTTTGCGTTATTGAACAGTGGCAAGTTAGTTCGCAAACGTCTGACAAAATTTGGAGATCTGGCTTGACCAGTGTCTAATCTGTTCGCCCGTCACCAGTTATTCGATGTAATCAGATCGTTGAGGTGATCAAACTGCGATCGTGGAGCAGAAATAATGTAATCAACAGTGCGATAGCAGTTTTATAAATCCGACATTATAGTGTGTAAAACCAACATCCATCCCTGTCAGGGGCATCTTCTGAGAGAGTTTATCCGTTTAGCAAAAGCTTTATTCTCTCTAGCCTTGAGGCTTTTTCAATAGAAAATGTAGGAGGGCATTTTGCCCTATAAATAAAGGGGGCTTTTAATGATAGAACGTTAAACATTCGACCTTTATTGCCACTCCTGACATACCTCTCGCATTGCTCTTAGCATTTCTTGCAGCGCATCATTGCCACCTGTGGATTCCGGAAACTATGGCAGTTGAAAGGAGAAAAGATTCCGGAAATTATGGCAGTCCATTTACTTATGCAATAGTAGGTTGAGAGTTGTCAAGGCTTTTGTCAGTACTATCAGTTTTTTTAGCTTTAGTGGTTGGTGCAGCATCAGGTAGATCGAGGTCAAGTTTACGCCCTTTCAAGCGATAGGAGGGACCAGAAAGCTTGAGATAGTCGCCATGATGGAGAGTGCGGTCGATGATGGCTCTGGCGAGTTCTTCATCATGCAAAACTCTTCCCCATTGAGCTAAAGGTTTATTGGTGGTGAACAAGGTGGGCTTACCTTGATGATAACGATGGTCTACAAGCTGAAACAAGACATCAGCCGCTCCTGCTCCATAGCCCAAGTAACCCATCTCATCAATGACCAGCACATGGGGCTGAAGGTAAGGTTTGAGAGCCGCATTGCGGTCAGGAGCAATCCGCAACTCGTTGATCAAGGTAGCAGCAGTGGCAAATCGAGCAATGAAGCCATTTTGAATGGCTTTGTAAGCAATGGCAATGCAGAGATGTGTTTTTCCAGTTCCGGGTGGACCTTCTAAAATCAAGCAACGATGTTCACTGACTAATTCAGGACCGAGAAAGCGACCGAGCATTTGCCGCTTGAGGTCACTGCGAAACGTAAAGTCAAAGGTTTCGATGGTGGCATGAAAGGGGAACTTCGCACGAGCGATTAAATTGGCAATCCGACCTTCCGTGCGTTGAGCAATTTCTTCACTCAAGAGGCGTTCTAGAAAGGCAGTATAAGACCACTGCTCCCGTTCAGCTGTCGGGATCAATTCGTCAAGAATGCGATGGATGGCATTTAGCCCCAATCGTTTACACAAAATATCTAAGGTCATTGGCTTGTGTTTATCCATGCTAGAGAACGATGAATCAGGCTAAAAAGCTTGACTCCGTTTTGATTGAGCAGAGCAGCGACCCATGAGCGGAAATCAGCCATCAAGCCTGATGGAGAAGCGATAAGAGATCGCAAACTGAAGCGCTTTCCTGAACTATCGCAATCAAGTACTCAGCGCCGAAGCATCGTTGTTCTGTAGCTAATGCAATCGCCGCTAATAAATCGACTCGCCCAATACACTGGTAGAGATCGTAAATCTGCTCAATGTCCTTCTCCCAACCTTGGGGGCGACGATGCACTAGCTCTGTGAAGTACGGTTCTACACTGGGGTCAAGGTCTAGTAGTAATTGACGTTGAGCATACGGCTTCCCGCGACGGAATCGAAATAGCTCTTGAGCATGGTCAAATTGTACACTGCTTTTGCCATTGTCTGGCATCCTCGGATGCTCGCACAGCTTGCGTTCTCCCAAGTAGATCACTATCGACGATTGTTGAAGATGCAACGTTACCGTCTGTCCAATCGTCTCGGCTGGAACAGAGTATTCAATCCCACGATAATGCACCCGTGCGGTCGGTCGAACGACCACACTCACTTTGAATGCATAAGTGTCAGCCGAATGCCCGCAGGGTTTGAGGGATTCTCTCACTAACCGAGCTTGTGGGATTTCTCCAGTTGCATCACAGACTCGCTCAGTGTTGACGTACTCAACCCAGCTCCGTAACTGAGCTTCGAGGTCGGCGCGATCTACAAAGTTGCGCCCGCAAAAGAAGTTACTTTTGACAAACCCCACTAAGTTCTCCACGGACCCTTTTTGCTGCGGTCGGTAGGGATAGCAAGCCAGGGGAATAAAGCCACAGTCCATCGCAAGTTGCCCAAATCGTTGCGTCCAGTTGACCCGGATTGTGCCATCATCGAGTACCTCGCGCGACTGTACGACCGTACTCATGTTGTCAAACACGCTCATCAGTGGCACTCCACCGAAATGAGCATAGGCTCGTAGTAAGCTTCGGACGACGGTTTCTTGCTGCTCGTTATCAACCACTTGCACATCCACAAATCGCGAGTACTTCAATCGGGAAACAAAGAAGCGCACCACCGCTTGAGTCCCATCGCTATAGGTCACTCGTCGTTGTCCAAAGTCATGCTGGGAAAACTCCCCAGGTAGCCCCTCAAAGCGGACGATGGGAATCGGGGTCTCAGTCGGTCGTAACCGTCGCACCATTTCGTACACCGCACTCTTGCCACCCTTGTAGCCTTTCTGCCGCAGTCGGGCTAAGACTTCGGTGCCCTTCATTTCCCCATCTTCAGGCTTACGTGATTCTGCTAACCATTGGGCGATCTCTGCTTCAAATTCATCGACCCCGCTCGGTCTTCCCACCTTTCGGCTTTTCCGGAATTCCTCTTCGTCTACATCTTCAACTTCTGGCTCGTGTTGAATCCGATGAATTGTTCGCTCACTGGCTCCGGTGAGTTTGCTCACTTCTGCCACTGGCAGCTTTGCTTGCCGTAATTTCTGAACCATATAGCGCTCCAGGGGGCTGTACATCTGAGTTTTTCAAGGAGATCACATTCCCCTTCTTCTGGGTTTTTGCGATCGTCCCTGAGGAGAAACTCATCTGCCATAATTTCCGGAATTCCCTCTGCCATAATTTCCGGAATCCACACCACCAAGAGTTAAGACGAAGGAAGTTAAATTCGCTAGGGTTGCTATTAATTCATAGCGATGTAGAGCAGAGAAAGCGTGTAAGGTTTCAGACCAAAAGCGTGGAGTAGTAGATATGCACGTCAATTGTTGTGTAAAGCATTGAAGTGCTTTTGCTTTGTAGTAGAGATCCCGCATCTTCTTTACACATTCTAAGGATTCGTTGATTGATGATTCTGGCAAATGAGGCACTAAAGCACACAACGCAGAAGCACGCGCAGACTCGTTCCCAATTTCACGTGTCACTGCAAGTGCTTCACCCGCCAGCTCCGGCAAGCGAGGTACTAAAGCACACAAAACATCAGCACGCGCAGACTCGTTCCCAATTTCACGTGTTATTGCCAATGCTTCGCCCATCAATCCCTCTGACAGATGAGGCACTAAGGCACGCAGAGCATTACGTGCAGACTCGTTCCCAATTTCACGTGTCACTGCAAGTGCTTCACCCGCCAGCTCCGGCAAGCGAGGTACTAAAGCACACAAAACATCAGCACGTGCGGACTTATTCCCGATTTCACGTGTCATTGCCAACGCTTCGCCCATCAATTCTTCCGACAGATGAGGCACTAAGGCACGCAAAACATTAGCACGCACAAACTTATCCTGAATTTCACGTGTCACTGCCAGCGCTTCACTCATCAATCCCTCTGACAGATGAGGCACTAAGGCACGTAAAGCATGAGCGCGCGCAGATTCATCCTCAACCTCACGTGCCACTGAAAGTGCTTCACCCGCCAGCTCCGGCAAGTGAGGCACTAAAGCACACAACGCAGAAGCACGTGCAGACTCATTCCCAATCTCACGTGTCACTGCAAGTGCTTCACCCACCAGCTCCGGCAAGTGAGGTACTAAAGCACACAAAACATCAGCACGCATAGTCTCATTCCCAATTTCGCGCATCACTACTAACGCTTCGTCCAACAGTTCCTCTGATAGATGAGGCACTAAAGTCCGCAACGCAAAGGCGCGAAAGTACTCAAACTGAATTGCGCGTGTCACTGCTAGCGCCTCACCCATCAATTCTTCCGACAGATGAGGCACTAAAGCACACAAAACATCAGCACGCGCAGATTCATTCCCAATTTCACGTATCACTGTCAACACTTCACCCCTCCATTCTCCTGATAGGTAAGGTATTAAAGCACGCAATACATCAATGCGATTAGACTCATTACTAATTTCACGTGTCACTGCCAGCGCTTCACCCACTAATCCTGGTAGGTAAGGTACTAAATTGCACAATGCAGAAGCACGGGCAAATTCATCCTGAATTTCACGCGTCACTGCCAGCGCTTCACCCACTAATCCTGGTAGGTAAGGTACTAAATTACACAATGCAGAAGCACGGGCAAATTCATCCTGAATTTCACGCGTCACTGCCAGCGCTTCGCCCATCCATTCTCCTGATAGGTGAGGTATTAAAACACGCAACGCATCAGCACGTGCAGACTTATCCTGAATTTCGCGTGCCACTGCTAGCGTTTCACTCACCAACTCTGGCAGGTGAGGCACTAAAGCACACAACGCATGAGCACGTGCAGACTTATCCTGAATTTCACGTGTCACTGCCAGCGTTTCACTCACTAACTCTGGCAGGTGAGGCACTAAAGCACGCAATATATCAGTGCGAACAGATTCATCCTGAATTTCACGTGTCACTGCTAACACTTCGCCCATCAACTCTTTTGGCAAATGAGGCAAAATTGTCGCAATTGCATCAGCACGCCGCCTTGCCTCTGGTATTTGCTGTACATAAGCTAACCCCTGGTTCGGCTTCCAGAATCCCTTCTCCACCAACGCTGCAATCAATTCTGGAGGAATGTTGCTCGCTAGACTATTGAGCGAACCATAGATCAACAGATAGCGACATTGCCAATAAATCGCACCCACCGGATTAGTTTCGCACTGCTGATCCGCCCATTGCCATGCTCGCGCTACATCTTTGACAAAATTCGCTGTCTGCCCTAACGACTCGCAAGCAACAAACCACCCGTTTTGCCCTGTTGTTGTACGCTCCTTCAGCAGGGCATGAATCTCCTCAACCTGTCCCGCCTGCTCCAAATGCCATGTGAGTTGACTGTGAATATAGCTATCTTCCGGTAAGCTGTGCCATCCTCCCTGATCCGTCTTCTCCCTATACCGCTGCAAAAACTTAGTATGGGCATCTACTAACGTCATTCCCAATCCCGGCAGATCCTGCTCATACTCCGGTTCAGGACTACCTGTGAGTAAACGTTTTGCCAAATTATGAATCAAGTCATGAATCCGATAGGTCGGCTTTTGTCCCACCTGCTGCACGCCCGCTAGGAGCAAGGCACGAGATCTCAACACCCGTAGCGCCGCCCCCGCTTGCCGCGCCGTCATCTGCCACAATGTTGCCGTCACCTGCTCCGTTACCAATACATCCTCTGGCAAGACACCCAACCAGGCAAACTGCCGTTGTTGCTCCGACGATAGCCGCTGCACACTCAAATTCAAAGATGCCAACAGGCTATACCGCTTACCATAGGCGGCACTCACTTCCACCGGGCGATCCAACGTCTCTAATCGTGCTGTCTCCGCTTGCAGATCCTCTAACAACTCACTAAACAGCACACCATCATCAATCTGGGCAGCTGCCAACTCCAACGCCAGTGGCAAATGCCCTACGGTTTCTGCCAACTGTGCCGCTTGCGATCGCTCCATCGCAATTAACTTTCCCGGATACTTCTTCGTCAACAGCTCCAGCGACTGCTCCGGCTTCATCTCTTCTAGGTCATAGCGTTTGGCATCCGCGATCGCTGCCTCCCTTGTCGTCACCAACACCCGACACCCCGATCGCCCCACCCGAAACGGCTCTACATGCTCCGGCGACCACGTATCATCCACCACGAGCAACACCCGCTTGTCATACAACAACGTGCGCAGATGACTTGATGCACCCGAAATCGTCGTCGGTTTATAGTCGCGATCGCCCAATGCCTGAATCCAATCGCAGAGAAAGGAGAGAATATCAGGGTCTTGCCCCAAGGTTGCCCACAGCACGCCATCGCAGAATCGCGCTTGCACCTCCGCATCATGGGCAAGCCACGCCGCCAACACTGACTTCCCAATGCCGCCCAACCCATGAATTGCACTCACAATCAACGTGGCAGGTTCATCAAGGCCTTCCCGCATTAACAGGAATTTCACCGCATCCTGGTGCTCTGGACGTTCCACAAAATAGTCGGGAAGAGGTGGCATTTGTAGCGGTTTGCCAAAAGTCGGACGACCCTGCCCCACAAACACAGGGACGTGTGGAGCGTGAATCTGAATCGCTTGTCCTTCTTGATTATTTTGTTGATTTTGCAGTGATTTGCTAAAGAGAAAATTAAGGCCACATTTCTCTGGCTTTATAGGCGTGGGTTCTGAGGACGCAACTATCGGATTTACGGTTTGTTGTTCCTTTGATTTGAGTGGTCGCTTAGTTTCCCAGAATTGGTCAAACTGATTTACATTCTCAGTTGTATCTCTTGACCACAGCGTTAACTTGAAGTGCCAATGTTCAGTTCCTTTTGGATTTTCTCGAACATCTTCCAAAATGTTCAGGAAATCTTCCATGCGGCTTAAAGCTTCTCGAATCTGGGGTTTGGTTAACGGCGTTCCGAATCCATCCTTTTTACACAGTTCTTCGAGTGCTCTCAGGGTTGTTCGCACAATCAACGTTGGCGAGTCTGCTTCTGGCTGCCAGGAGCATCGAACTGGAATCTGCTCAACGCCCTCTAACTCATCTTGGGCAAATGCTGCGATCGCAGTGAAGAGGCGTTTTGCTCGATATTTGACTCGAGGACCATAGGTAGCTCTGGGCATGGGATAGAAAGGGCAGCGACGAATGGGAAACAGAAAGTTTGGGGCACCCCCTTGGGGTATCAGGTACCCCGAACCACTGTAACATCCGCTTAGGGTACCTACTTGCCCCTCTGAATCTTGGTTTGCATTGGGGTCTACCCGCAACGTGAACATCAATCTGTAATCTTCGTTCAGGTTCTTTTAACAATGGAAAACCCACATGATGTTCACACCCAATCTTCTTTAAGTCATCAAATCGCAGAAGAAATCTTGCGTCAGAGCCACATCACCTTCAATTCAGCTCATCGGAGTTTTCAAGCTGCACTGATCATGACAGGGGCAAGCGCCCTCATCAGTATTGCCGGAGTCGGTCTCCTGCTCACAGAGCGCACGTCTGAAGGCGCGATCTCAACTGCTAGCGGACTCGTTTCAGGCAGCAGGTTTCTCACCCTAAAAAATGAGGCAGAAAAGCGCCTTCAAGATGCTAACGATCGCCTTGACAAAATCCTGGCGACCCTATCTGACGCAGAATAGCTACGCTCACCCGCGCCAACTCTCCGAAGTTGGCGCACTATTCCTGATGAAGTTTAGGAAATGCTTCCCCTGTCAAAAAAGGGGTAAAAACGCAATCAAAGGAAGGTAACACAGCATTTTTCTAGCTCATCAGTAAAGGAGCGTTTATTGATGACGTACAAACGATCTATTGCATGACTCCTGTAATCTAATAGCAGCTAAGAAACCGCAGAACGCTAGGAGAATCAATTGTTGAGAGATTGCGATAAGTTTAGTCCCTAGGCACATCAACAGATCTCTTATGCAGATCTGAACCTGTCGAGTGGAGAACCGCATTCAGGATCTCGCTATGTTTCAGGAAAATTTTCTTGTGCAATAAGGGATTTATTTTGCCTATCTTACACAAGATTGGAGTTTACCTGTTTCCCATGAACTGCATTCTTCATCTTCAAGTCATTGATCGCATTTCTCACCCCTCAGACATCGCCTCTTCCATCCAAGGAGGACGTTTCCCAACATAATGATTCTGCGTTTTTCCGCTCTCATGCCAGTACGCATACCAGTAGGGTCCATGCCCCACCTCCGAAACCTCTCCATCCATACACGAGCAATCCGCCCGACCACAGCGCCGCTTCTGCAACACATAGGTTTTTCCTTGATAGTTGCGCGTCTCAACTCCGCTTGGAGCTACATCAGCTCCAAGCATTGAATTTTCTTGCAGCCGCTGACCGAGCCAAATGTAAAGCTGCTGCTGCTCATCGGAACTCAGACGATTAATGGAGGCTTGCAAAGACGTGATCGTAGGTCGGCGCGGCATAATTTCTTGTGTAACTATGATTTTATTGTACCTAAATTACACAAGAAATTGCCCCGTATTTGGAAGTTAGCTCAGCTAACTCTCAAGGTCTCCGAGGATCAGTTTAATTTCAGCCTGATGTTTCGGCTGAATCTTTCTTTGCCCCTTAAGCCAGCGTGTCACCAATGAGCGATCGACGTTCAATTTGTCTGCTAACTCTGCTTTGGTCATTCCTTTCGCATCCAGTGCAGCTTGAATTGCCTCACCTGTTAGAGCCGGAGGTTGAGCGGGAGCCGGAGGAGCCTTCAATGCAACGGGAGAATGATCTTCGAGCTTTTCTTGGATTTTTTCGGAGGGCTTGATGATCACGATCGCTTTAAGCCAGGTCGCTAACCAATTACGAGGACGATAGCTCGTCGCATCGACCTCATCACTCACTGCCCAAGCGGGTCGAATACTCTCTGGATACGTTGCTGGATCAAAGCCAATTTCCCATCCCAGCTCTTTCAGCGTTAGCAATGCACTATCCCATTGATTGATGACCTTCGTTCGACGAACCCGATTCTCTCGAATTTCTTCTAGTAGTTCAGTTGGCTCCAGTCTTTCCAGGAGAGTTCTGACTTCATAACGACCTTCTTCCCGAATCCGACTCATGATTGTGAGGAAAATTGCTAGCTTTGAAGCCAAGCGCTGACGATAAGGGTTAATTTGAAGGGTACTTTTTGCGAGATAGCCATATTGAAAGAGCGCTTCCTTCGCACTCACATCACTCGCATTCAAAAACTTTTCAGTCCAAATTCCAGGGCGCACTTTGATGTATAGCTCATCTGGTTCCCCTGGTTCATAGCTTGGAGAACCAGAGCGATTCGCATTGACCGTCAAAGCGAGTTGACCTGAATACCCCAGCCCTTCGAGTATCCACATTGCACCTCGCTCAACGTTGTACCGTTTTTCACCAATATTGATGTTACTAACCAGCACAGCAAGGCTACAGACCAATTCTACTAAGCTGCCAATCTTTTTGAGCTTCTGCGCGATCGTAATGTCTGTGCGTTTATCCCAGCCAAACAGTCGGATCAGATCCGTCCCCTGCAACCGAATTTGGTCAGCCCACGGCTCCTCAGAGTCAGTTGCATACGAAGCGAAGATGAGAAAAACATATGCGGCTTCAGGACCAAAATTCTTAATAATCTCCCAAGCAGCTTGCCCTGGAACCAATTCCATCTGCTGGCTGGAAGGGCTTTGACGGACAATGTTGTGCTGGATGAACCCGCCACCTACTAGCTTTTTCCAGTAAGGATATTCGCCATTTTCCCATTGAGAGTTGATCAGTGCTTGAGCACCCGTGAGAATGGGGTAGCCTGTCGCAACTCGTTCAATATCTGCATCCTGGAATAAAGGTTCTCGCGTTTCCTCAGAATCAACGGTTTCAATGCCTAACAATTTATCAATTTCAGATGCTCCGTATGTCGGAAGATTCAAGTGTCTCAACCACTGACTCGCTGTATGCCAAGCACAGGCACTCGTAACTGAAGACTCGCGCCACTTATCGCTATCTATCATGTCACGCTCTGACATGATAGATAGCACTCCAAGCTCTGACGGCATCCGTGATTCTTGTTGCCACTGATCAAGATGAACCAGAATCCAGGTCGCTGTCTGATGCCAAAACTCATCTGTCTTGAGAACAGAACGAAACCGTCGCTCCAGGCGTTGAATCGATCGCTTGTCTAAAGCTCCAATCCTCTCAGTCTCTCCATAGAGATTGACAACATCTTTATTCCCTTCTAGGCGTGAGTGATCAGACTGCAATCTGAACTGATTAATTCCTGCTGCAACATTCACAAGAATCAAGCGCAAAAATGACTTATCCCCCTTCAGTTTCGCAGCATAAGCTTGCACCCGAGCTGAATTGAGGGAAGCGCTCATCAATTCAGAAGCATCGGAGTTAGACAATACCGATAGTGAGTGGGAGTTGTCTAATTGAGTCACATTAGTAAAAGAGATCGACATGCGGAAAAGTATACCGCTAAGCGCTAAAAACCACTTTGCTAAAGCGAAACTGTCAACACCCATGCTTCAGGATGCTGTGACCTCGGTAGGTGTAAGGTTCAGCTTCTGCAGAGGATTGATGCGATCATCGAGTGTCTTTTCTCTAGTTCAGAAAGACTAGAATCGCGAAACATTCACTCTAGAATCCGCTAACATTTCGTGCATTTGTTGATCGTTGCTCTGATTGTCAACGCGGCTCAATTAAACTTCATCACCGTTCTGGCGGCAGGTTGTGCAATTTAATCAACAAACCTTCCATGTTGAATCAATTCTATAAACTCTTAATAAATCGCAATAATTGACAGAGTTGACTGAATGACTCGTATGTAGAAACATTCCTGCGGGTACTTCCACTAATGTGGTCGCTCACCGTGTTGACAGAATTGACCGCTCATCTAGAATCTCGCAACATATCCCAGCCTATCCCAACCGACATCTCAATCCTGTTGCCAGAATTGACTGTCCAACTCGCATCTTGAAACATTGCCTTGACCTAGTTCTAGTCATGCGACCGCCCATCGTGTTGACAAAATTGACCGTCCAACTAGAATCTCGCAACATATCTCAGCCATACCCCAACCCAGTTCTTGATCGCGTTGACAGAATTGCCATCACAACTCGCATCTTGAAACGTTGCCACGATCGCCTAATCTTTAGCGCTCTCATCTTCTAGAATCGCGACACGAAAAAAAGTACTACTGAATTTTAGAGACTAGGATCTGACAACAATCGCAGTTGCAAAACCCTTACAACAAAGCAGGTTCAGCAACAATTGACAACTCTAAGGGAGTTTTCGTATTCCATTGTTGACTCGCTCATTCTGGGCAAAAACAGGGTGTTTAATGATCCCACGACCTTCGGTTGCAGATCTTTTGATCTAAGGTAGGATCGAGCGCAATAGGACAGGCGTTCTTTTGAATTAACAAAGGAGGACTATTTAAAAAGCAAAACCCCGACTGTTTGCGGCAGTAGGGCTGAGCTTAATCTAATAAAACTTCTCCAATCGGAGAGAAGGTACAGGATACCTTGACGGGCACTCTAACTGCGACGAATTGGACACTCGTGGAGCATTGTTAGAAGTGACCGTAGTTACTTCGTGTCTCTATTATGTCATATCGAAAGATGAGCGCAATATCGATCGAGATGTTTTTTGGGATTTCACTGGAATACAAGTTGAGATAGAACGCGCATTTTTTCTGATCCAATTCGTTGAGACACGCTTGGTATCCCTTTCATGCACTTCAGAAAGGGATTCAAAGGGTGAAAAGTCGCGCTTTGAATCTCCCGAACCTTAATTCATCGGGAGCAATAAAATGACATCTTTCAATGAGGATGCTCGGCAATCGCAGGAGCATTCCTTTGATGCAGGCATTTTGACATCGCTTCGGTCAAATGTGCTGCCATCCCAAGAAGACACCCAATTCGAGTCTTCTTTTGCCGACGTATTTCGACGCGAATGTTTAGACGGCTCTGCGATCGCACCAGAGCTATTTGAAAGCACCATCAAGGTTGTGTCTGACATCCAGGTCAGTTTAGGTGGGGATGTCGAATCTCCGATCGCCGATGCCTTGAACTGGGTCTATAAGCGGTTTGGCAACGAAGCTCGCCCCCATCAAATGGCAGCCCTGTTCACAAACGAAGACGGCACCATCTGGCAAGCCAAACTAGAAACACCGTGTTTTGATCGCGAGAAAGGTAAACCTCGGAAATATGAAACGCCGATCGGGAATGGTTCCCGTGCTTTCTTGCCAACGATTCCAGCATCAATTCGCGATCGCATCTCCGCAAGATATCACGTTGAAATTCCACAGGAGGGATCATTCTGGACGTGGTTAGAAGCTCGACCTAATCTGCCGATTATTTGGACTGAAGGCGCTAAAAAAGCGCTGGCTCTCCTTACCCAAGGCCATATTGCAATTTCACTATATGGCGTGAATGGGGGATATCGTCGTTTGTTCGACGGAAGCCGCGCTTTAATCTCGGATGTCATTCGCTTTTGTCAGGTGGGACGACCACATTTCCTAGCGTTTGACCAAGATGAAAGTCCTCAAACGCGACAGCGGGTTGGGTGTGCGCTGATTCGATACGGCAATCTACTAGAAGCAACTCAGAGTCACGTCTCTGTAATGACCTGGAAAGGGGCAAAAGGAATCGACGATCTGATCGTTGCAGAGGGCATTAAAGCGTTAGAAACGGCTTATACCGATGCGCTCAAGCTCTGTCACTGGAAGTTGGAACATAATTTATTTCATCCACTTCAATCGCCGGTTGCGCGATCAGTGAATGCCCCAGATTTATCGAGTCTGAGTCAAGCCACATTCCCACAAGCAGGGATTGTGGCATTCGTGTCGCCGAAAGGAAGTGGAAAAACAAAACTGCTGCGATCGCTCGTTGAAACAAGTCCCAAAGTTCTATCCGCCACGTTTCGGATTGCACTCGGCAGAAATCTCGCAAACCGTGTGGGCTTAGATTGGCGCGGCGATCTCGATAAGGTGAATGGATCATTTATTACCGGAACAGGCTACACACTACGCGTTGGGTTTTGCGTAGATTCCCTGCTCGCAATCGATCCAGAACAGTTTCAAGACTGCGACCTAATCATCGATGAATGCATTCAAGTCGTTCGTCATTTGCTCACATCAAGCACCTGTGCCAAAGACGGGAAGCGCCCTGCGCTACTGGCACGATTTCGAGAACTGCTAAAGGTAGCAAAACGGGTATTCGTCGCCGATGCAGACTTGAACGATGCTGTCCTCAATTATCTCCAGGATTTGCGTGGTGATAGTACCCCACCTTTTATTGTTCGCAATGACTATCAGCCTGATGGTTTTCCAGTGACGCTTATCGAAGCCCCCGATCGCACAGCCGTGACTCAGAAGCTGATCGATGCGATCTCTGATCTGCCAACTGGACAAACGATCTTTGTTGCTACCGATAGTAAAGCAACGAGTCAGGCGATCGCCCAAATTCTTGATCGCACGTTTCCTGAGAAACGGGTATTGGTCATCAACTCCGAAACCAGTGGGGGACAGATCGAGCGGGAGTTTATCGAGCAGCCGGATCGCGTTCTGACGCAAGGCATATTTGATGTCATCATTAGCTCGCCCTCGATGGCAACCGGGGTCAGCATCGAAATTCAGGGGGTGATTCGCGAAGTGTATGGCATTTTTACTGGAGTTGCCGGAACTGATGCCGATTTATCTCAAGCCCTAAGCCGAGTGCGAGAGCCTGTTCCTCGTACCGTTTGGTGCACCCGCATCGGCAGTAACTTCTCGAAGGTGAGTCGCGCTACGCATCGGCGAGAGGTGAAAAAGCACCTGTTTCATTCGACCTCAGCAATGGTGCGACTGATCCGCTCCAATCTGCGCGAAGACACCGCACTGTTTATCGATCGCTATTCCTGGGACGATGATCCCCACCTCAATCTATTTTGTGAACTGAGTGCCAATCAAAACGCTGCGATGTATCAGCTTCGCGATGCGCTCTATGTTCGGCTGCGGCGAGAAGGCAATGCTGTAACCGTCTGTTCAGCGACAACGAACTTAGCGGTTCAAACCTTATTCAAAGAAACGCGCAAAGAGCAGCGTGAACAATCTGCGATCGCGATTTCTCATGCTCAGGATCTGAGCTTTGCTGAGATCAAAGCCATTCAGGAAATGAGCTTAGATCACCAACCAGGAGCACAATCCAACGAGCGAATTTCTCCAGAGCATCAACAGGCAATGAGTAAGTTCCATCTCAAAGAGTTTTATGGATTGGAAACCGTGACTCCCGAAGATGTGCTGTGGGATCAAGACGGCAAGCGCCGAGTTGAGATTACTTCACTCGAAGTGCAGCTTGAACCCTCACTTGCCCAAAACCGCAGTGTCAAAAGTTTGGAACAGCAAGCAGTTTGGGGGAAGTCCCTGTGTGCATGGGATCTCAATCAAATTGAATTGCGGCGAGCCTTGCGAGAAGAGCTTGGCATCACTAAATTTGTCGATCGCATCATTCAAGGTGCGGAATGGACAAAATACGACCTCAGCGAGATCGCGCAAAAGGCGAGAGAGGCTCACCATGAGGTGAAAATTGCGCTTCACTTCAGCATCAATGCCACAATATCCGATACTCAAATCGTTCATGAACTTCTCCTACAGCTTTGTCTAAAAGCAACATTTCGTTGGAGTAGATCGGTGGCAGGACATGAAGGTGAGAAGCTCAAAGTTTACTCGCTCAACTCAGAACACTGGCAAAAGGTTGAGGCAATTTTAGAACGTCGCAAACACTGGCGAGACGCTGGATCGCCCCTCTGTGAGGAATTAATTAATGATACGGGTGATCCAGATGTAGACGACGCACCCGAACCGGAATGCGAACTGCTCGAAGACGCACAGGAGTATGGCGAGGAAGTCATCGCGATCCTTTGGCGGGGAATGCGGGAATCGGTGAAGGCAAGGATTTTGCCGAAATTGCCTCCCGCGATCATGCAGATTATTCGTAATGTTGAAGCCTACCCACTGTTGTATCAAGCAACAGGCTAGGTGGGGTCAGAGATCGCTTTCGCAAAGCGGCAGAAGGAAATTCAGGTACAGTGGAGTATCAATTATCACTTCCACTCCCCAGAGTCTATGGTCGAATCCCTTCACCATCCAATTTTTTGTTCCTGACGGAGATCCAGAGGGCGTGCGAATCATTGATCGTATGAACTGGACAAGGTTAGGGATCGTATTTCCGCGTGAGAAGTGGTAAGACACTCGCACTCGTATCGAATTCGATCGCACAGGGGTCTAGATTCTGGTGGGCTACCGACAGGATGAGGCAGATGATCTACCAATTCTGTATGTCGGGCAAGCTGATGAAGTACGATCGCGAATTGATGCCCAAGACAAGCAAAAAGGATTTTGGAATTGGGGCATAGTATTCGTCTGCATACATTTCAGTAATTGATTTCAACATTGTGGTCGAGAGTAGCCTCGGAAACATCAAAAACAATAATATAGTACATAACAACTAAACACTGCGCTATGATTACGCCAAAAATTCTGCTGGCAGGAGTACTGAAATGGAAAATCGTGAAGCAATTCGAGAATTCATTTGTTCTGTAATCGTTACGCTCCACAACCCACAGACACTTGAGCAGATGATGGTAAGATGCCCCCTCACTTGAAAGCCTAATTGCCGCAGCAATTGGAGGTGGACTCCACAGCGAATTAGAAATTTCAGTATCATCAGAGCAAGCGGACCAAGTTTGTACTGTTCTGGCTGGCATCAATGCCCAACGCGATAGCTTTCAACGAGAAGCCGCCTCAGAACAAATCACGCTAGAAGCGTTGTATGCCAATAGAATCGTTGAGGTTTCATATCTCACTGTGAATGGTAGAATGCCGTTGAGTCTGCCTGATATCCCTGAAGTGCCTGACAATCTACTTGATTCAGTCAATAGTCTCTATACTGCCGCAGAAGAGTTTAGAGATGTCCTATTGTTCGCTTTAGCAAAGCTTCCTAAAAATGTTGTTGATGAAATGGAATCGCATCTAGGCTATGTTGAAAATCTAGAACGCATTCTAAATAAGTGGAAAGTTCATTTTGATCGAGATCAAGCGATTGAGGAATCATTAGAGAAAATCGCCTCATAATGTTCCACCACAGGAAAGGGATCGTAGAAGTGGTGCAGGAGCGATCTCCATTCTTGGTACCGCGGGGACTGGCGGAAGCCAATGATGTGATCTTCCAGCGTTTGCCAACGAACCAACAGCACATAACGAGACGGCTTTTCAAGGCAGCACTGAAGTTCATGAGAAACATAACCCGGCATCGAAGCAATAATAGTTGAGGCGGTCTCAAAAGCAGTTTCAAACTCAACTGTCAGTTCCGGCTTCACATCCAAAATAGCAACTTCCAATATCACCGTAGGTGCTCCAACAATTCTTTCCCGTTTTCGATCGTAATAGCGCCCAGTGCTAGGAATCGCCTAGTCCACCGGAATCCGCTTTCAAAGCAAGACTTGAGAATGAATAGTTTCCGCCCTTGCGCGATCGCAGCTTGAGCTTGAATTAGGCAACCACTCGTATCTGACGCTTCCACGATTACCGTTGCCAAACTCAACGCCGACATTGTTTTGTTCCGCTCTGGGAAGAACTCGCGATTTTGCTGATAGTCCTGTCGGGAATATTGAACGAACGGAACTTGACTTACCACCAGATGCTGTCGAACAAGTTCATTGTGTAGAGAAGTATTCTGGCGTGGATATACACAATTCAAAGCAGTGCCAACGACTGCGATCGTTTTGCCGCCAGTCGCGATCGCTTCTTGATGAGCAGCCGTATCAATTCCCTCAGCGAGACCTGACATCACGGTGAATCCGTTTTTTATGAGAAGACGGGCAACCTTGCGCGATCGCGCGATTCCATTCGCAGTAGCTTTGCGAGACCCAATTACTGCCACCGACTGCGAGGAAAGCAGATCCAAGTTGCCTCTGTAGTAGAGTACTTCGATGGGTGACTGTGCATCCTGCAATCGTGTTGGGTACTCGAAATCGCCATAGAACAAAGCAGAATACTTCCGAAACGGCATAAGCCGCTCCGTCTCATGTTTGACTCGTTCAATCTCCGCGATCGTAAATCCTTCCGCTTGGGCAACTTGTGACGGCAAGGCATGTCTGTATCGTTGGAAAAGAGCTGCCATTTGCACTGTAGTTGAGTATCGGGTCCACAGGGACTCATAAGCTGCAATTTCCCAAGTTGGACGAATCACATTGAAGCCGATATTGAACGTTTCTGTCAGCATGTTTTAACCTTCTGCTGTTGAGCATATCCAAAATGTCAATCCTCGTGAGCGGAAAAGTAATCTTATGGATGAATAACAAACAATTTGAGACGATTGCACGATGCTTGACACCTGCAAGCAACGCCCTCAAAGGTTCGTTTCACGCTAATCACAGACCTTACAGTTTTGCCTGAATGATCTGGTTTGCCGTTAATTTGAGATTTGGAAACGTAGGAATATTAACAATTTCATCTCCACGGTAAACGGCTTCGTCGTAAAGTCCATCACGCAGCGTAAGAACGGTGACTCGCTGCTCCATAGGCTTCTTGTTTTGGTTCACTTTCACCCAGTCAACCAAGATATAGCAACCGATCCCCAAAATGTTGTACTCGGCTCGTTTCTTGCGGTGGTCAGTGATCTCAGTGCCTGTACTGACTACTTCAACCACCAAAGGGGGAGGGGGTTCATCCAGTTCAATGACCGCTTCCCGCTCTGCCATTTCTACCCATTGCTCAGTTCCCATCACTACAACGTCTGGAACCCGACTTGTATCGCGCCTTCCCACCTGCGGAACGCGCACCGCAACTTGTCCACCCATTTTAGAGATCCAAGGCAGGTTGGTTTTGGCAATTTCTGCTTTGAACTGGTCGTTGAGGAATTCCATGATGTCCCCATGTCGTCCTCTGGCTTGTCCCATTTCAACTAACACCCCACGATCAAGCTCGTAGAGGGCATCGGTGCCATCTTCATAAGCAAGCCATTCCTCAAATGTAAACAGTTTTGATAAGGTTGCAGTCATTGCGATCGCGCCTTTGAGAGAAGGGAAGAATCTGGTTTCAACCATCTTGCTCTTAATCATAGCCCTAGCGTTAGGTCTTGAGGGAAGAGGATCTAGACCAAGGGGCGCATTCTATCAAAAACAGGGTGAACACGTATTGAATCATGCCTCTTTCCAAGAATACGGTATTCAATTCTGTATAAGCTGGCTAAGATAGCTGACTGTAAGCCTTTAGGCAGGAGACTTCTTATGCTGGAAGAATTGCGACAGCGACTTGCCGTAGCAGAAGCTCAGGCAGACAGCGGAAAATTTTCCAACGCATCTGCAAAAGACATCATTCGGAAAGGGAAAGAACGGCTTGAACCCCTCCACCCGCCGAAGCGAGGCAGATTCTGGCTAGGAGTTGGAATCAGCTTCTAAGCTTCCGCTTTACCTGGCTGACTGTTCCTAGCTTTGTTGCCATCCTCTCTGCCGGAGACTGACGCTGCGGACTTTCGGACTCGCCTACTCGTTTCGAGGATTCATACACTTGCCATGCGGCAACCAGGATCGGTTCCGACCCTGCGTAGCTTTCTCTCGCTACTGGCATGTCAAGTCTGTTGTCAGTGACAAATCGACTCAGATACGCTGAGAACAAATCGCGATGCATCACTACCCCGGTTTGATCGTGATGTACCCGCTCTGATAGAGACTTCTTGATTCGGTCTCCGTTGAGATGCGTTTGCGATAGTGCCGTCGTTTGAGTCGAAAACATAACGAATGAACCGCCAGCACTTTCAGCCTTGCGCTTCAATTCAGACTGGAAAAATCCGGGAGACTTTACAGCGATCGCTTTGCCATATCGCTTCTGCCATCCCTTCACCGAAACCTTTTCGGTTTTGATATCCTTGCCATGCCGCAAAATTTCATTCACCAAGCTGCGATTTTGGGATTTGGTGTAAGCAGCTTTACGCTGTTGTAGATTGCGCTTTTTCTTAGCAAGCTTCTGGTAGGTCTTTGACTGCTCCCAGTTTCGTGCTCCCTTTCTCACCTTGCCTTTCTTCTTCACTATCTTGCGACCGCGACGTACCTCAAAGTCAGGCTCATAGTTGTTAGGATTAGCAACTCGCTGAGAGCGCTGCATTTGGCGTTGGATCTCGGCAATCTCCTGCTCGAAGGTGGGAACATTTTTTGCAAAGGGTAGTAGTCCTGCTTGTGCATCTGCCACAAATGCCACGTTACTCACGTTGAGATCCAAACCGATGATGCCCTCACTGATAGAATTAGAGGGTTTCTGGAACGGATGCCCTTCTAGAATAAGTTGAACGAACCAACGACGTTTACCGTTGAGTTGGCGCTTAAGGATGCGGCAGTACTTCACTTTGCTCGACAACCCATGTTGGTGAACTGGATTTTTCCAGTCGATGATTGGCTCTAACTCAAAGCCCTTGCCCCAATGTAATCGATTGTTTTTCCACTTCAGAGGGTGAGTGTTCCCCTTCCCTTCAATGGAGTTGAACCGATTTGGGACTTTGAATCGCACCTTCTTTGCCTTGCCAAATAACACTCGTTCCGCCGCTCTAAAGGCGCGAGTCGCTAACGTTTGAACAGAGTTACTATCAATCTTTTGGGCGATCCAAACAGCGCGATTCCCCATTACGGTAGCAAATGCCTGCATCTCATAATCGGTGAAGCGATATTGTTTGCGAGCACTGCTAAACGCTTCTGAGCGCTGCTTTGACTTGAGGGGAAGTTGTTTTGCAGCTTGATACTCAACTGAATTGCGAAGCTCCTCCATGCGTTTGATTGCTTCAGTCAAGCAACCGTTGTAAAGTTGCCGTCCAGCTTGGAAGCGACGCAACAATTCAGCATCCGCCTGCGAATCAACCACTAACGGCAGTTCCAAGATAAATGATGGTGTCTTGCTTCTAGCCATAGCGAAAATTCGCCCTTGAGTCGAGAAGTGAATAATTCAAATGTACCATTTATCTTAGTGTGCATTGTCAGCATAATCAGATAGTGCTGCGGCTAAAGCCGCCTGTTGCGTTTTCCACCCCGGTCTCAAGACACGGGGCTGTCAACACTATCTTTTACTGACTCATGCGAAACGACAGCCACAGTAAGTTTAGGCTGATGTTTCAAGCTGAAAATATTCGATCGACATGTATGAATACGGCGTAGTAGCAGCTTCCAGCACATAACCTTCGTTTAGTTTTTAGAAAGTGCGTCTCTAAATCTTATAACTGCTTCTAACCAGCCCGTTTCACCTGCTAAAACGCATTGCGTTAGTAATTCAAAGTCAAGCTCTGCTAATTCAGGAATTTGGCTTTTATAGATCCGAATGTAGCCGTTCTCTCCCAACCGATACAGGGTGAACAGCCCATCTTCCCAAAACCACACTTCCGGGACACCTAATGCCTGATACCGTTTCAACTTCGTCGCGGAGCCGCTAGTGAAAATTACCTCGATCGACAAGTCAGGAATCGGTTTCACACTACCGAAGCAGTAAGACTCATCGGCTTGAGCAGAGGCAACCCCTTCCTGCTCCTGAGTCACAGATCCAGTTGGAATGACTCTAATTCTCCAGTGCAAAAAGAACGCCTCAAGCAAAGAACCGATGATCGTCTTGAAAATTTCGTGCGGTTGTCCAGGCATGAAGATCTCAACCACTCCTTCGAGAAATGCCAGTCTCACACCCGGAGACCCTTCTAGTCCTTTCTGAATATGTTTGAACTGTTCCCAAGAACGATCGTGGTAGACCGTGATCTTGTCTTCTGACGCTCTGAATTTCTCAAGTGCCTGAATCATACCAGTCGCTCTGTCATACTTTTGAACTCAATCTATCATTGTAACTTGTTCTCAAATCTTCGCCCGTCTTGAGTGAAGCCTTCTTCTCGTAACATCATCACACCGTTAGGAATGTTGCTATCCGCAGCGCAAGCCGACTGCGTTTGCACAATGTTCTGGCTGACATCAACACGCGATCGCTGTCCGCAAGAGGCTACTTTGGAGGAAATCACGCTCGTAAAATTGCGTGCTCATAGAATTGTTGAGAACTGGTGGAGACTTCAAGCTTCGGCCACATTCATCCAGTTATTTAATGTTGCACTGTTGCAATCGGATTGGCATTTCTCGAATCCACCAGCCGCCGAACGCATTCTTGATTCCCGTCTTACCTGCGGGTCGAAAGGGAAAATACCCAACTGGGACAGTGCTAGGATCATTAATCAGCGTTGGTTGATCAGAGTTCCAACCAACCTGCTGCTCAAATCGTAGGGAATCCTCGTAGCTGGCTCCCTTGAGGTTTCGCCAAACAGTTGCTTGAGTACTTAATCCAAAACGCCCATTGCTGGTACTTTTCCAAAGGCGATCAACAATCTGTAAATCTGAACAAGCTAAGCTCTGGATGTCTGTGGCTCTCAAGTAGCCTTGGTGCTCCTGACGGGCAGCTTTCAGGATGAGAATCGAAGTCAATTGATTTGCTTCTTGCCATTTTCTATCCTGTAGAAGCTGCTGAAGCGGTGCGTAGTCAATCCCTTGCTGCGATCGCAAGGTGTTTGCAGCGACTGACGGTTGCTTTGACAGTTTTGGCACCCCCACGGGAACAGAGGAAGCAAGCAGACGTGGAGCAAATAAGCCGCCTAATCCCACTAAGCTGAGTCCAGCAATTAACCAATACTGGCTGGAAATTTTATTGAGCATTGCATTCACCCGGTCGATCTATGGAGCTTTTGGTAAAGACTACAGTAGGAATTTGAGAGTTTTCGACAACGAACCAATCAATTTTTTTATGTTGTCCAAGCAACGCCCTCAGATGCTTCGATTCCGTTAGTTTCTCCAATCCCCAACGCTACCTCTAGGTCGATCTCAACTCCAAGCATAGAGGCTTCTTCTCCAACCGACCCAGCACAATCTTCATCGCGCTGCTCAAATCAACGATCGCGAATCTCCTGGAGAGGAGTGATTTGGTTACACTTGGTAACATTTCAACTTCTACGCCGAATGATTCTGAACCTAAGAGTCTTCACTTGCTCTAAACTAGCTAGCAGATGACTGATCAAGCTGCATCAACAGCGACTGTAATTGCAGCGATTTCTCATACTGTGTCGAAGCAGAGCGCGGCTTTAACACTTACCCCAATGCTCCGTTTGGGCTGAATCGGGATCAGGATGGTATCCCCTGTGACAAACTTCGCTGATTGGGGAATTCCTGGAATGAGTGGCGTTTTGGATTGATGAATGAAGAAGGTATTGATTTCGACGATCGCACTTCTGCTGATGATGGGTCTACCCGCAATGAGCGCAGAGCGGAACTCCAGAGAAACCGCTCAGGTTCGTTCACCTGGCAAAGTGGTCTCAGTGGGTGATGGTGATACGATGCGAGTGCAGCAAGGTCATCGCATATCAACCGTCAGATTAGCCTGTGTGGACGCTCCAGAAATAAAGCAGGCTCCTTATGGGCGGCAGGCAGCGAATCGCCTCAAGCAGTTGCTGCCTCCAGGAAAAGCGGTGCAGCTACGCCCAGTGACCACCGATCGCTACGGACGCATGGTAGCTGAGGTTTATGTAGATGGAAAATCGATTAACCTGGCACTCGTTCAAGAAGGACAAGCCGTTGTTTACCGCGAGTATTTGAACGGCTGCTCGGAGACCCAATCTCAGTATCTCCAGGCCGAAAATGCTGCTCGGCAAAATAAGCGAGGGTTCTGGAATCAGCCAAATCCCGTGATGCCTGCTGATTTTCGTGCAGGACGATCGCAGCCTGCTCAGTCGTCTTCAAAACCAGTTCAACAGCCGACTTCACTACCAGCTTGCGTCAATTCAGACTGTGATTGTGGGGACTTCTCCAGTTGGGAAGAGGCTCAACGGGTACTTCAGGCTTTTCCAAATGATCCGTTTAGGCTGGATCGCGATCGCGATGGTGTTGCTTGCGAATCATTGCGTCGATGAGACTGCTGGGTTCAGCCTTTATCCAAATCGACTCAAATTTCGAGTTTCCGCAACTTGTTCAATGAAATCAGCGACTGCATGAGCTAAGGATGCAGCAAAAAGGTCTTGTTGTAGCTGCGAGAACCGGATTTCTGCGTCCTCCCGAAGCACATCGGACAAGGATTCTGAAGCGCTGTATTGACTGTATGCCAGTTCAAAATAGGGCTGCGCTTGCTGGAGCCGTTCAATGGTGGGTAAGCGATCGCGTTTGACATGGGAATTGAATTTTGGATCGGCAGGAACGAGATTCCACAGCTCGTTGATCGGGTAAATGGAAACAGGCATCAGATGGTCTAGATCATAGGCAACACCTGGAGTAATTTCGCGGTGTGTCCAGGGGCAAATAAAGGTATGACCTTCGAGGATCAGTAAGTCAATTTTGTTGCGCTCCCAGGTCAGCGGACGACGGTTATCAGGGCGATCCGTGAGCAGCGAATAAATGTGTCCTCGTTCTGCCTGCTCATCGACCGTTTCGCTAAACAAACACCACTCATGGATACACAGTGCTTCGACCCACAAAGACATCGATTGAAACGTCTGCCATAACTCGGCTGAGACAACCACACAGCGCTCATGGGGTCGGCTACTTGGGACAGCAACAACGGTTGCCTCTAAGCGATCAAGGCGAGTAGGACGATCAAACACACTCCATTCGCCCGCTCCAGCGTACCGGATCGGTTGCTCGATCGTTCTGCGGATAGCGGAGATTGTAATATCGTAAGCCTCTAGCAATGAGACCGGATACGTTTGTCGCTTTCTGGGAACGCGCAGTTCGTTGACGATAAAGAACCCATCGCTGGGTTTGCCCAATCCTCGATTCAAGTGCTCCCACTGTTCTCGGAGTATGGTCAGCGAGGCGCGAAATGATAGATCACTGCGAAGTACGCCATCTCGAAACGATCGCGGTCCTTGCCAGATTGAGCAATCTCGCTGCACAAACGGCCAGTAATAAGCAACCCAGCGTTCCGCCAACATTCGCAGTGGAATGGCAACCGCTTGATTGGAATTGCGAAGATCGGGGAACATCAGCACGATGTCATTAATCGCTCGCAGCAGGGCAATCTTGTAACTTGTCTGCTTCGAGTCATGCTTCAGAATCGTACTGATAACGCTGCCTGCTGGAATCAAGCTCATGAGGAAGAGTGTATGAGAAGAGCTTCATTAATGATGGACTGCTAAGACAAAATAAACGCATCTAGCTTATCTAGAGTATGAATGATCTGTGATTGTTCTACTTGATATGCTTGGGCTAATTTAATGCTGGCAACCAATACCCTGTATTTTTGGATGAAGTGAGTTCCTTGATGTGGTTGATAAGGCGAAAGTCTTGGTTTTTTGAAAAAGCTGGGAATTTGAAGACCTCGGCATTCATCCCAAGATTTAGCAACGCCGAAAGCTTTTACAATTTGCTCAGGTTTCATGTTCCTGCTTGTTTTCACAATTAAGCTCAAGTTTCTGTATTGAAACCTAGGCTTTCCATTCTTCTAGGGCTACAATCATCACATCCTCTAATGATTGTAAGGAGCAATATTGTCCAGCTAACTGCTGATACACCTTTGAATATTCGTCTAGACTGAGTGAGTAGCTATGATGGCTGCAACCTTTACCGAAGTAGAACAAGAGCTGAATGGCAGTTGTTTTGTCCCACTCGCGGCGATGTCTAACTTCAACCCAAGTTAATCCTTTGACGAGTTTCTGTGAATTGTCGCTGCTGACTCGACTGAGTGTGCGTTTGAGATAAGGTAATTGCAATCGCAGCCGAGGACGCATCACTCCCAAAGCAACGGGAATTATCTCAGCACAGAGCTTCGTTTGGTAAATATCCTTCTTGTTTTTGCGTAACCCATATATCGTGCGAGTTGTTTTCCCCACTTCTATCATTGCAGGATCAAATTCCAGCAATTGCTCACGAATCGACAAGACATACGCTTGTTGTTCTTGTGTCAGAGCATTGAGTAGGTTCGCCAAGGATTTGGGTGGCGCAGGTGCAATCGCCAGTTGAGCTGTGTTGTGCTGCTCAACGCGATCAATGAGAGGGTGAAACGGTTCTGGGATCTCTAATCGGATGAGCTGTTCTGCACCTGAATCTCGTAATTCAAAGTATAACTTGCCGTGATTACAGCTTGAAATGGCGAAGGTGTACAACTCAAAGGAAAGCTGATGGTAGGCTTGATCGACTAAATTGTGAGCATGAAAAGAGGGGGCGATCGCAATCAGGCGAACTGGTTGTTGGTAATCAATTTGATCGAGAAACGGTCTTTGGCTTACTACTGCATTGAAGTAGCGAGTTAACTGTTGAATGATGTACCGATCAATTGAATTTTTCAATTCAATAATCGTTATTTGACCAGATTGGTCAATCGCTAGAATGTCACAGACTTGATGATGAAGCGAGTACTGACGCGCTAAACCCTTCAAATTAAACAGCGCGCTCAAATTATTCCAAACGAAGTCTTCCAAGTGCGCCTCACTTTGAAATCTCCAATGAGGATTGAGATTGGAATTTATGCTAACCATCGAAAGTGGATCGGATGAGACTGTTGAGCCGTTCTGTCTATGCCTTTCTATGGTATCGCCAACTGAATCGAAAAGATTCAAAATCAAGCACGGTAATTCCTCAATCGTTCACTGTTCCCTCGCAAGAGATCAGCAAAGCGCTATTTTATCGAGGTTGGGTGAAGTCGAGATTGGCGAAGCATCGATCAAGTTTCATATCTTTGTACCAAAGCGATCGCGGATTGATAATGGCGCTCTTGTAAAGACGCAGGAGCTAGGATTTCTGCTGCCCCCATAAACCGATTTACCCAGTGCAGAAATTCACTCAGCGATCGCTCTGGTAATGTCACATGATAATCTACATAGCTTCCGTGTTTGCCGCGCCGCACTTTCTGAGTCGGATGTCGCCGTTCTCCTTCGAGAATGAAGTCAACGACCGGCGGAAAAAATCGCACAAGAACTGCAATGGGTTCGAGTTGTGCAAGCCGTTCTTGTTGTTGGGCTTCGACGCTTCCTAGATATAATCCCCATCCTGTAGTGAGGAGTTGATGGGCGATCTGCAAGCTTTGAAATTGTTGCTCTAGTCCTCGACCTTGGGGATTGAGAATTTGAAAATGGTCGCTGAGCCGATCCAGGCGCACGATCGAGAGATGCTCGTTGTCTAAGTGTTCGCATAGCAAGTACCAAGCAATATCTGCATACACAAGCTGTAGGCCATAGACTCGCAGGCGTTGTCCTGTTTCTTCAGGGACATAAGGGTTGCTGCGTTGACATAGCTCGATCGGGAGTCCTTGAAGAATTGCGGACTGCAATCGCTCAATATGATCAAATAAGGTCTGACGATAGTGCCCCTGCTGCATCATTTCTACGGGATCGGTATAGATAATCGATCGCTGAAGCTGAGTTCGCACGGGATAAAGCAACTGACCTTCGAGTTCGAGATTTAAGCCGCGCAGTCGGCGTTCTAACGTTTCATAGGTTTGCTTTAAGGCAGCGTCTCCTTGGGCTTGAGCGGCTAACGCCTGAAGTGCGATCGACAATTCTGATTGAGTCAAGGCTCCCGTGCCCAAGTAATAGCCCCAGCGATACATGCGCTGATCTAAAATTCCGTACTGTCGCAGTGTCTTGAGATCTTTTCGCAGGGTATGAACTGAATAGTCAGGTAGCGCAAAACCAAGCGTATGAGCAACGTGTTGCATCTGAGCCAACACAAGCTGCATGGCATCATGAGTCCCGTTTGCTCCGATTGCAGGTGTAGCGCCTACACCAGGATGGTGTACGAATGTTGCAATCAATAACATTAGCCGAATAAATGTATCACTTTCGCTGTAGGGATGTAGCTTCATGTAGCTCAATTTAACTTATCTATACGGATAGTTTTCGCTGTCAATCTAAAGAAAGTATTCTATATCAAATATATTTAGTTGTTGGATTCCTCTATTTTTCTAGGTTTCAGCCAGTTTGATGAAGTTAGTATAAATATTAGCTATTTGTGGAACGGCCTTGAGAATCTTTGTTAAAGTTACAGGACTATGTCTGTAATATCACGGAGAATTGCTTCAGCACTGTCATGCCGATTTACACTGCAATTAGCTTCGCTCCCGTTCAAGGGTTTATCGAAAAGTCCCGGAAACTGCGAGATTTGTTTGGAGCTTCGTTGATTTTGTCTTATCTCAGCCAAAGTCTGGCAAATGCGGCTGATCAAACACCAGAACTAAAAGTCATTTCACCTGCATTAATCCACGTTCAGGAAGGAATGCCGAATCGAATTTTGATTCAGGGACTGTTTCCGCGCAACGAGGTTGAAAAGGTCTTAATTCAAGCCTGGGACAAGGTATTACAGCCGTGTCGGGAATGGATCGAGACGAATGTTCCCGTGCACGATCTCTATCATTGGGACGCAGAATGGTTGCGCTGGAAACAGTACACTTGGGAGATTTTTTGGGGAAAGGGAGATGATCCCAGCGCAGCAATGAATGATTTGGAACGGCGCAAGCTCAAGCGAGATTGGGTCGGCATCAATTGGACAGGAGAAAGTTCAAGCTTGACGGGAACAGATGCGATCGCGTGGCATCGCTTAGGAGAAGTTCGTGATCCAAAGCATCTACTTAGTGAAGCCGAGAAGCGGGAACTCAAAGAATTTTATCGGCAATTAGCTTGGGTACTTGATGATCCCCATCAACGGTGTGGCAAGATTGTTGATGCAGGTGTAGAACCAGAAGGAAAATTCATTGCTGCAAACGAGAGACTAAGCCTACCTGAGTTAATCAAGCGGTTAGTAACCTTACCTAAACTTGCTAAGAAAATTGGACTCGAGGATTTAGCAGAGGGATTCAAAGACATCTACCGCGAACCAGGATATTGGACAGGCTGGTTTATGGGAGATGGCGATCAAATTGGGAACAAGCTGAAAGACATTGTTCAACGCTACGGAGATGAAAAACTTGAAGTATTTAGCCATAAGATGCGGAGTTGGGGGCAAACTTTTCAAGACGATTCAACTCAATTTCCTCAAGGCAAAGGTCGGGTAATTTATGCTGGGGGCGATGATTTTCTAGGTGTCATTTATAGCGAACAAAATCAATCGGGTGAACCAGCACCAGAACAGGTAAAGCCGATTGATGCGCTAAATTGGCTAATGCAGCTGCCAGACCAATGGCAAACTCTGAAAACTGAATTGTGGCATGACTTAGAGATTGAGCACACTTACAGTGTTGGATTCGTTTGGGCAGGACATAGTGTGCCACAGCGGGACATCTTGCAGCACTGTCGAGAAGCTGAGAAGCAAGCGAAGAGCTTAGGGCGCGATCGAGTTACGATTCGCATTGTTTTCAACAACGGTCAATTTATCCAATGGACTTGCCCCTGGAGTTACTTATCGATCTTAACGAAGTACCAAGATCGCGAAGGTCGAACTTGGGGAGATGCAAAGCTCAACTGGACGCATCTTTACAGCGACTGGGAACAGCTTAAAGCCCGTCATGCAATTCGGCTAACCGAGACAGATCAATACCATGCAGATTCTTATCTTGCGCTTCAGTTGTTTAACTTCTATTTCGACGATGCCGGAAAAGCAATTCAGAAAAACCCGCAAGACAAGCGATGGAAGTATCTAGTAGGGAGCAATTCTGAACTTGCTATCGTGCAATGGATTGATAGTTTAATTCAAATAGGATGGCAACTATGTTCCAACATCTGATTACGATTGCGCCATTAGGTTTAATGTATGGCAGCGCTGGAGCATTCCTGTCACCTGAGAATCTGGTCGGACGCTCAGGAGCAAAGTTTCCTCCTGATGCATCGACTGTAGCAGGATTATTTTTTAGCGCCAATCATTCGCTGAAAGGTGCGATCGCACCTCATGACACACTTAAGCACAATCTCCATATCGCTGGTCCCTTCTGGGCAAAGCGCGATCAACCAGAAGTTTTTTATGTTCCTGTTCCTCGACACCGCATTATTGCAGAAGAACAGGAAGATGAATGGCGGTTAGAAAAACACCGATGGCAGAGAGATTTACAAAAAGAAGATATAGAAGCCTTCTACACCTGGCAAAGCATTGATGCTTGGAATCGAGAGACGCGCCAAATTCGGACGAATCGAGAAGCAGCTCAAGCACCTTGGAAATATGTTTCGTTTTTGCATCCTCAGATGAAAGCGGAGGAGCGGCATGTGTTGGATCAAGATGGATTATTTCTAGAAAATGCAGTGCAGATGGATGAAGATTATTGCTTGGTATATCTTTCTACTCATGCTTTCCCAGAGGGCTGGTATCGCTTTGGGGGAGAGGGGCATATGGTGGAGATAAACAGCCAGTCTTTATCACCGTCTAGCATTATTCATCAATTGCTACAAACTCCAATTGATCGTGCCTGTGCACTAATTACGCCTGGGGTTTGGGGGTCTCATAATTTGTCTTACCGCTATCCTCGGCATCCTGAGTTTCCGAGAGAAGGAATGCAGATGCTAACAGATAAAGCGACCCCTTGCCGTTATCGATTAGGGAATCGCACAACAGAACGAGGACGATTGAGCCGGGGACGCTACGCAGTGCCAGTCGGAACAGTCTATGTCTTCAAGCATCCGCTCAATAGATGCTGGTGGGATTTTCCCGATGATTGGTTTCCGGACAAAGGATTGATGAAGAAGTTAGGCAGTGGATTGTGTTTACCGATTCAGATTCAAGGAGTTGCATAATGTATAAAAAGACCTACGGCATCATTGAAACATTGGCTCCGCTACATGTGGGTGCAACAGCTGGTGAAGAAAGCGGAAATTTGAACCTGATTTTTCGAGATCAGTTTACTCAGACTGGAATTCTTCCAGGCAGCTCAATTCGGGGACGATTCCGCTCTGAGATGCGACGTGATCAGTCGGGGGATGCAAACTATTGGTATGGGAGTCCAGCAGAGACCGGTGAATCAGATACAACAAGTGAATCAATCGTTAAGTTCGAGTATGCTTCCTTGTTGTGGCTGCCTGTATTTTGTCCGGGGCAACCAATTGTGTGGGTGAGCAGTCCCAAGTTATTGAAACGCTATCAACGCATTGCTGGCAATTCTGTTGATGGTCTTAAAAGCATTAAAACCTCAGCAATCGATCGCTTAAAGTATGTGGGTTCGTCAACACTAAAAACCCTGAACGTTGAAGGTAAGAAAAAGCTCTTTTTTAATTTTGGCTTTTTGACACTAGATAAAACCGAAGACCTATCAATTTGGTTCCCCAACGGCGAGCAGTTACCTGCGGTCGTGGTTGGAGATGATGAAATTGGCATGATTCACGACATGGCGCTATATCGGCAAAGTCGAGTTCGTCTGATGGACAGGGAGAAACGAGTTGATAAAGGCGGGTTCTTCAATACGGAAGCGTTACCTGAAGGAACAATTATGGTCTTTCCGATCGCGATTCGCAATACAGCTACAACACCTTGGCAGCCTTTTGGGGACGGTATTGAAACCAGTGAGATCTACCTCGGTGGTTTAGAGTCGATCGGTTTTGGTAATTGTCAAATTACGCTAAAAAATCTCAACACGGTTGCTCATTCTCAGGAGGTGGCTGCATGAGTTGGAAAATGTATGAAATTGATCGTTGCGCTCATGATCTGGTGCTGAAATTTCGAGATAAAAAGGATGTACTCAACGAAAGTCACAAGATGCGCGTTACCACAGCCTACGGACTGGAGCGGTTCTGGGGTGAACATCTGCGCCTACAGCGAGAAAATCAAGACAAAGCAGACTATTGGAAAGAAACTTGGGATGAATTGTGTCGAATCCTAAGACAAGCTGGAATTCAAATTCCTAACGATCCCGTCAGCACAGAAAATTCAGCTGCAATCAAAACAATGACGGATAAACTTTGGAACTTTGACCAAGAACAGCGCAAAATTGCATTAGCTATTCTAATCGAACTCTGCGATAGCTTAATCTGGTGGACACAGCGGTACAAGAAGCCTAAGCAAGGAGTGGGAGGCAAAACCGATGCCCGATAGCGATTATGTGCCGTTGATGTTTCAGGCTCAGGTACAAGGTCGATCTCTAATTCATCAGGTGAAAGATCTCAAGAAAGAAGCAGAGAGACTTGCAGTTAGGAAAGAGACTCTACGCCAACAAGCCTACGACTGGGCAGAACAATGGCAAGAGTCCTGCGATGTTGATACAGTCCCCAATTTTGGCAATGACGTTCGCAAGTCCAAGGAATACATCTTTACTTGGCGAATGGTGACGAATAGCGGACAGGATGAAGGAGTCATTCGCCCTGTAATTGGGGAACGTGGTTGGGCATACTTTCCAGGCTCCAGTATGAAGGGCGCATTTCTACGAGCTTGTCGCCAACTTCATCCTGATCGTGTTAACCGATATTGTGGCGGCAGCGCTCAAGAAGGCGAAGTTCATCCTGGTATTTTGAGGTTTCATGGCGGCTATCCTAAAGATGGTGCTTGGCTCAAGAATTCGATGGTAGATATCGTTCATCCTCAAGCAAATTGGCAGGTCAGTGGATCGAAGTTAAGCCATGAGACTCCCAAAGTGCTAATTTCTCTCCATCAACCAACCTTTGTGTTTGGAATTTCTAGTACAGAGCCAGTACTCGAATCAGAGTGGACAGAGATTTGGAAGATTTGGGAAAAAGCCCTAGAGCGAGGGATTGGTTCTCGCGTTAGTGCAGGGTATGGACAAGTCAAAACGCATGGAGAAAGTAAACTTATCTCTGTAGGTCTATCAGGACAGGGAATTGCTTCTCGACGGCTTGATCTCGAAGGCGAGTTTCGCCCGAACGGTTTCAAAGCTGCCCTACGCGGACACACGCATCGTCTATTTCATGGCATCACTGATCATAAAACGGTTAATCACTTGATCAAGCAGCTTTGGGGAGGAATTGGCAAAGGGGAAAGTGCAACGGTGGGGCTATTGGGAGTTGCCTTCAGTGCGCCTGAGTTGGAGCTAGATGAATGGGTAGCAGCAGGCAATCCGAACAATCATGTGCCTGTTTACGAGACTGGTGACGCAATCTTGAATGTACTCGTGATGAAAGATGGCTTACGGCAGGAGCAGCGAGATGAACTGAAGAACTTTGTGATTCGGTTAGTTAAGTTTTCGATGTTACTAGGTGGATTTGGTCGATCTTGGCGACGAAGCGATCATCGACTGTTTTTACCACGCTACAAACGGCAGATGATCGGGTGCCATTGGACATTTACGAAGCCTTCTCGAAAGCTGTATATTCCAGTTAGCGATGATAAGTTGGTAAGTATTACTCGCTTTCTAGACCTATTTTATCAAAAAGCGCAAGAGTTTTCTTGGCTAAACGAGATCGAGAATCGCAAGACTCCAGACCATTCTTGTCGAGAGGCTTGGTGTAAAGATAATGTCCAAGTCTGGGGCAGAATTGCAGATGGGGAAGAGGATAGTATAGCGATCAAGTGGCTGCATCAGGATTATAAAAGAGGGAGTTCGATTAAACAATCGGAACTCACAGGCAGCATGAAACAGATTGGGCGGCTCTGGCATCGGATGTATCCGCGCTATCTCAAGCGCGGTGAGGAATGGATTGAGACTCAAGAATATATCGAGCTGCTGACAATTTTCCCGAATCGATCAGGCGACAAAGATGAGATTCAAAAAACGGCTAATTTTCTAAAATTTCTTCAAGACTTTACAGACTTCAAGCAACTTTGGTAATCGATAGTAAACATGAAAATCTGGCTTGTCACGATTGGGAGTAGTGATGTTCAACTTAGAACGAATGATGATTGGGGCGATTGGTATCGTGTGATTAGGAAAGACTGTCATAATTTACCTTTTGAGCCTGCACAAGTTATTCGGGATTCGGCAGAGCCTTATCGGATTGCACCAAGGGTGCTAGGGATAGCTTACCAAGCATATCCTGACGAAATTTGGAATGCGCTAGAATTTCCGCTCTTAAAGGAGTTCTCGATCAAACTCAAGGATGAGGCAATCGATCAGATCATTTTACTGACAACTGATCAAAGTTATATTTTTGATGAGAACCAGCGTGATGATTATAAATGCCCTTATTGGCAAGATACAAGCGAATTACAGCCTATTCTTGAGCGTTACTTTCAGCAGCATTTTCCTGCCGTGGAGGTGGTTTTGAAAGTGCTTGCCCCACAGAAGGGTGAGTTCGGGCTAGATGACTGGAACTTTGTGTTAGATCTAGTTCGTTCTACGCTCAAAGAGCTTTCAGGTGAACCAACGGCAGTTTATATTAGTCATCAGGCAGGAACACCAGCGATCTCTTCAGCGGTTCAGTTTTGTAGCCTTGCTCGATTTAGGGCAAATGTAGAGTTTGTGGTGAGCAATGAGTACTGTCCTGAACAGACTCGTATGATTTCTCGCTCCACTTACCTGCGCGGACTTCAGACTCAGGAAGCAAAAGCTTTGCTAGAAAGGTATGACTACTCTGGAGTGAAAGCTCTACTAGCACCTTATTTACAAGCTGAAGTCGCGAATTTGTTAGAAGCTGCGATTCAATGGAACTACGCCAAGTTCGACAGGTTTGCTGAACACCTCCAGCAAGCAGCAGATATAGAGCTTGCTGAATTTGCTAAATCGCGTACAACTTTAGAAAACTGGTGGTGGACAGCTTATGAATCAGCTTACTTAGGATTTGTTCGTCTCAAGCAGGGCAATACTGTTGAGGCAATGTTTCACAGCTTTCGGTCAGTAGAAGGTCTGCTCCGGCAATGGAGTAATGTACTCTATGGTGATGAAATCAAGCAGACCAAACATCCTAGATCCGAGGAAAATCAGAGGTGGGATAGAAATCTCAATGCTTATGGAGAGGATCTCTATTGGTTTCTAACCGTGAAGAAGAGCGTGGATGTGACTAAAAACCTCAAGCAAAATACAACTCCTGACATTTTCATATTTGGAAACCTAGTCTTTAAAAAAAGAAACGACTTGTTTCATCAGTTGAAAGGTTTAGAAGGACAAGAAAAAGTATTTGAGAACTGGCAGTCACCGAATGAGCCAAAATGGAAACAAGATCCTGAAGGTCATTGGAAGCTGAGGGTGTTGAAGTGTTTAAACTTCATCTGTGGAGAAAACTTTAGCTCTCTTGAAGAAGCCAGTTTACTTGTGAAGGTGCATCAGAAAATAGAAAGGGCGATCTCTCAACTATAATGTTGTTCCGTTCTGATGAGTTCGATCGCTTAAATCGACAGATTTTTCAACTGCTCGATCGTTTAGTTTGATGGGGATAAGTTTTGAGATGGAGGGGGTGCGAGGCTGGGGCGATTTGGCTGAAAGGGTGATTGTTTCGTTGGGAGCCTCGATGCCTTATGGGATAAGGGTTTTGCCGCATTGTTTGGGGTTAAAGTTGATGAAATTATTTGTTTTTGGACTGAGCCTCGCAAACCGCTGCTGGACGTTAAGCGGGGATTGAGTTTCAATGGAAGGGGTCTCTTTTAATAGAGGCAATTAATTGAATGGAAACTCGAGAACGTAACGAGAAGCAACGGACATAGAGCCAGGTCTCTTTTAATAGAGGCAATTAATTGAATGGAAACCTACGATCCGGCTGACTACTAACCCCAACGCGCAGCAAGTCTCTTTTAATAGAGGCAATTAATTGAATGGAAACTTCTCAGTTTACGATTGTGGCGTGATTGTGGCGTGATCGGGGTCTCTTTTAATAGAGGCAATTAATTGAATGGAAACCTGAACCATTTGTAACTTACTCAGCTACTTTTTAATTCTTATTTTAAGGTCTCTTTTAATAGAGGCAATTAATTGAATGGAAACCTCTTCCCTGTCTTCCGTTCCGCTGCAACGTCTCGATGTCTCTTTTAATAGAGGCAATTAATTGAATGGAAACTCACCAGAGAATGCCATCTGCATTAGTGCACCCCCCATATTCTAGTCTCTTTTAATAGAGGCAATTAATTGAATGGAAACTGTAAAGCTCTTTCATAGCTTCAAATCCTTTACTGAAGGTCGGGTCTCTTTTAATAGAGGCAATTAATTGAATGGAAACATGAAGCGCTTAGTGCCTTTGCTTTGAAACTTCAAGAATGGTCTCTTTTAATAGAGGCAATTAATTGAATGGAAACATTTTACGCCCTTCAGAAAGAATCATTTTTGACTCAATAACTTGTCTCTTTTAATAGAGGCAATTAATTGAATGGAAACCGCGGATGTTCCCCGTCTTTGAGGGCATTCCGGTGGTCATGGAGTCTCTTTTAATAGAGGCAATTAATTGAATGGAAACGTTGGTTTGTAGCGATTTGGCAATTGATACATCGCTCTCGATGTCTCTTTTAATAGAGGCAATTAATTGAATGGAAACCTTGCCATAACTGACAGACAAGGTGTCAGGGGATTTGCGTCTCTTTTAATAGAGGCAATTAATTGAATGGAAACGCTGTTTTTCTCGACCTGGAATTAGAAGCCTAGCTGGAAAGTCTCTTTTAATAGAGGCAATTAATTGAATGGAAACCATCAACTGCGGTGTCAGATTCTAAACCATAACCATTGTTGTCTCTTTTAATAGAGGCAATTAATTGAATGGAAACAGTTCTGTCTATGTTCGTGACCGTTGTTTCTAATCCGCTAGCAAGTCTCTTTTAATAGAGGCAATTAATTGAATGGAAACTTGATGCATTCGTAGGTCGCAGTTCAGTAAGTGGTGATCACTTCGAGCGTGAGTCTCTTTTAATAGAGGCAATTAATTGAATGGAAACTTGGGTAAAGGGAGCTGATCGGGCGTTTGAATCGACTGTAGTCTCTTTTAATAGAGGCAATTAATTGAATGGAAACCCACCCACACGGGGGGACGGGCGCTCCACCTATATGTAGTCTCTTTTAATAGAGGCAATTAATTGAATGGAAACGGAATGGATCAAAGTTGCCATTTGCATCCAAATAGATAGGATCAAGTCTCTTTTAATAGAGGCAATTAATTGAATGGAAACACGGTTAGCGTTCTGCTTACCAAAGATTTTCCAAATAGGCATGTCTCTTTTAATAGAGGCAATTAATTGAATGGAAACTTCAAACTGCTCGTCAAATACCTCATCCCCTGCATGTCCCATCTCTAGGTCTCTTTTAATAGAGGCAATTAATTGAATGGAAACTCATTAATCAGCGAAAGACTTCTTACTTGCGGCGGTGTCTCTTTTAATAGAGGCAATTAATTGAATGGAAACTCACTTGCAGCCGCTTTGATTTCGGCTAATTCCTGGGTCTCTTTTAATAGAGGCAATTAATTGAATGGAAACTGAAGTTCAAAGCGAGTCCAACTTGTTCGAGTGTTTTGTCTCTTTTAATAGAGGCAATTAATTGAATGGAAACACAGTTCAGGCAACGAAGCTTGCGGCGAATTGCGACGTCTCTTTTAATAGAGGCAATTAATTGAATGGAAACATCACAAGCTTGTATCCAATAGAAGGTGTACCCGGTCTCTTTTAATAGAGGCAATTAATTGAATGGAAACTTTATGGGTTTTTATCGAATAGATTGGGTGATAAAGGCTTATCTGGTCTCTTTTAATAGAGGCAATTAATTGAATGGAAACCAAATTTGTATCAGCAGCAATACTAATTAGTCTTTCAGTCTCTTTTAATAGAGGCAATTAATTGAATGGAAACGCCAGCACAGCACACATGTCTTAGCCTCAAACGTGGGGAGGTCTCTTTTAATAGAGGCAATTAATTGAATGGAAACTCCAAGAACAGAACGCAAAATCTAATTGTTTTAGTGTCTCTTTTAATAGAGGCAATTAATTGAATGGAAACATGAAAGATGTGCAGATTATGAGTGCCAAGATTGCATCACAAGTCTCTTTTAATAGAGGCAATTAATTGAATGGAAACCCGCGCAAATTGCTCACTGGACACAAACGCAGAGCGAATGTCTCTTTTAATAGAGGCAATTAATTGAATGGAAACTACTTGTATTGCTCGAAGTTGATCTTCGGTGCCGTGAGTGTCTCTTTTAATAGAGGCAATTAATTGAATGGAAACTAGATCTGAATCTAAGATCAAGAATCTGAATTAAGATCTGAGGTCTCTTTTAATAGAGGCAATTAATTGAATGGAAACCTAAGAAGGTAGTAGTCAAACGCTCCACCATACGAGGTCTCTTTTAATAGAGGCAATTAATTGAATGGAAACTCTAGAA
Organism: Leptolyngbya boryana PCC 6306; assembly: GCF_000353285.1. NCBI lineage: Bacteria > Bacillati > Cyanobacteriota > Cyanophyceae > Leptolyngbyales > Leptolyngbyaceae > Leptolyngbya > Leptolyngbya boryana. The sequence continues at coordinate 55,863 of NZ_KB731325.1, read as the reverse complement.
GTACATTATTGTTAATTACTGGCATTTAATATCTACCTCCAGTCTCTTTTAATAGAGGCAATTAATTGAATGGAAACTGAAATATTAAATAATGGATGCTCTGAAAGTAAAGCTACAGTCTCTTTTAATAGAGGCAATTAATTGAATGGAAACCACGATCATTGCTATTACCAGAGCCAATAAAATTGATGCGTCTCTTTTAATAGAGGCAATTAATTGAATGGAAACCTGTATCTTTTCTAGCTTGATCTAATTTCTTTGATGTCTCTTTTAATAGAGGCAATTAATTGAATGGAAACTAGATAAACAGGATTGTGTCTGCATCCTGTTCAATGTTGGTCTCTTTTAATAGAGGCAATTAATTGAATGGAAACGAATCGAATTGATGTAATTCTGCCTTTCGATGGTCATAAGAGTCTCTTTTAATAGAGGCAATTAATTGAATGGAAACTGAGCATTGAGAATTACTCTATAGATCAAATGAATGGTAGCGATACTGATTCTCAAAAACGTCTGAGCCAGCATTTTCATCTACCAGCCCATTCTCTAATCAAGCCCTTACAAGGCGTCCTTTCAGTCACAATCAGCCAAACCAGATCTAAGTAACATTGATGTAACAAATTTATCCAGTTTCCCGCATTGCCACTACAATACCTTTGGCGAAAGCGCAGTTAGAACGATCAGGGTCTCTCTCAATACAAACACCTCATTGACTAGAACCTGCGCCAGTTAGTTCGATCGCTGTACAACAATTTTTCCCACCCGCGATCGCATCACTCTATCTTTCGCAATTTGATCAGGGAGCACAGACAATGATCATCTACAGAAAAACCTCATGTATCTTTCAAATCGCGCCCTACAAGTTCGCAATGCCTCGATTGCCGGAATCAGCGGAGCCTTAACCTTAGTTATTCTGCTGATTGCTCCATTAGGATTAGCAGCCGTCATCATCAACACCCTGCTTGTCACGATCGCAACTTTTGCCACCGGAACTGTCGTCGATCGTGTCGTCATTTCAATGCAGCGCGATCGTAATTTACCTCCAACTGCTGACCTTCGCAGACGAGAAAGCAGCAATGTGGATCGATATCGGTAGTAGGACGCAGTCGTGAAAACGCTCTATGTTTCTCACCAGGGTTGCTATCTATCACTGCGACAAGAATCAGTCTTGATCAAACGAGGTGAAACGATTCTGGATCAAGTTCAGTTGCCACTGCTAGAGCAGATTCTAATTTTTGGTCAATCCCAAGTCACAACTCAGGTTATTCGTGCTTGCTTGCAGCGAAACATTGCGATCGCATATCTGTCTCGCATGGGAAAGTGCTATGGACGAGTCCTATCAATTACTCAAGGCTATCGGCAATTATCACGATATCAGCAATTACTATCACCAGAGCTTCAGCTGCAAACAGCCCGAATTATTGTGCAAGCAAAGTTGAAAAATAGCCGAGTAATTTTGATGCGGCAGCAACGGCGACGAGCTTCTGAACAAACAGCTTTGGCGATCGAAAGCTTGGCATATTTAGTACAGCAAGCAGGGGAAGCGGTATCGATCGCGCGATTGATGGGATTAGAGGGAGCAGGAGCAGCAAGCTATTTTTCTGCATTTGGTGAATGTTTGAGTGGAGCGGGATTTGTATTTTTAGCGCGATCGCGCCGTCCACCAGGCAATCCGGTCAATGCGATGCTGAGTTTTGGATATCAGGTGTTATGGAATCATTTGCTGACGTTGATTGAGCTTCAAGGATTAGATCCTTACTGGGGCTGTTTGCATCAGGGGCATGATCGTCATGCAGCACTCGCATCAGATTTGATTGAGGAATTTCGATCGTCGATCGTGGATTCGCTAGTGCTGTATTTGGTGAATCGTGGGCTGGTAAGTGCAGATGATGATTTTGAGTACCATGACGGCGGATGCTATTTGAATCAATCGGGGCGGCGGAAGTTTTTACAGGCTTTTGTGCAACGGATGGAAGAGTCTGTCGAGGAGCAGCCGCGTTGGAATTTACTATCGCAGCAGGTGAGGGCTTATAAGCAGTTTGTGTATGATCCGAGTTGTTTGTATTCGCCTTATCTGATTCGGTGAAGTGGAAGCGGGATAGATGCTAATTTATGTAGTGACCTATGATATTCCGTCTGATAAGCGGCGGAAGAAGATAGCGGATTTGTTGGAAGGATATGGGCAGCGGGTGCAATATAGTGTGTTTGAATGTGCACTTTCGGCTGTGAAGTTCAAAGAGCTTCGGAAGCGATTGCAGCAGCGCATTAAGATCGAGGAGGATAGTGTGCGGATGTATCCGATTTCGCAGCAAATGTTGCAGCAGGTTGAGGTTTGGGGTGGAGTGGAAATCGTGGAACCGCCGGGATCAACGATCGTCTAGTGTCGTATTTGCTGCGAGGCTCAGGAGATTTGCTTGGAAGATTCATTATTTCGTTGGGAGCCTCGCAGCCTTTTGTAATAAGAGTTTCAGCGTTTTTTTAGGAAGTCAGAGAGCGCATTTTTTTTGTTTTTTGCTTGACCCTCGCAAACCGAGCCTAGACATCAAGCAGGGTATAGGTTTCAATAGGAGGGGTCTCCATTGATGGGGGCAAACAATTGAATGGAAACAAGAGTCGCTTCTTTAGTAAAGAAAGCATTAAGCTCAGCTTCGTCTCCATTGATGGGGGCAAACAATTGAATGGAAACGAGCATACTTTACCAGCCCATTGAATTCCTTCTACAGTGTCTCCATTGATGGGGGCAAACAATTGAATGGAAACAAGGTTTGGATTTGCATTATCGTGATAATGCTTATTAGCTTGTCTCCATTGATGGGGGCAAACAATTGAATGGAAACCATTTCTTCTAAAGTAGAAGGAACAGGTTCGAAGGGTTGTCTCCATTGATGGGGGCAAACAATTGAATGGAAACATAAGATCACCCACAAAAGAAAGCTGATATTTATTACCTAAGTCTCCATTGATGGGGGCAAACAATTGAATGGAAACCCGGGATTAATCCCAGCCAAACAACTCCAATTTCACTGGCTGTCTCCATTGATGGGGGCAAACAATTGAATGGAAACGTCAGGGTTGATACCATACGCACCAAGATATTCTCTCCACGTCTCCATTGATGGGGGCAAACAATTGAATGGAAACATAATTTGGGGGGTAAGCTGCGCCAGCAGCAACATACGGTGGTCTCCATTGATGGGGGCAAACAATTGAATGGAAACTCACTTGTATTCCTGTTGAGAAATATAAGGAAGCTGCTCAAAATGTGAGGTCTCCATTGATGGGGGCAAACAATTGAATGGAAACACACGATCGCCCCTCTTCTCTGTCAATCCCTCATAATACGCGTCTCCATTGATGGGGGCAAACAATTGAATGGAAACTTTCCACCTCTTTACGAGAGGAGCCAATCAAAGCTTCGATTTCTGAGTCTCCATTGATGGGGGCAAACAATTGAATGGAAACTTGCTGTATACATGGATCTCTAGCGTTTTTCTTGTGGTACGTCTCCATTGATGGGGGCAAACAATTGAATGGAAACGCACAGACACTTACCTCCGGGGACAATCCCGTAGTGATCGCAGTGGGTCTCCATTGATGGGGGCAAACAATTGAATGGAAACTTTAACTGGTTACGCATGAGCGTAAGATGTTGGATGTCTTCCGGTCTCCATTGATGGGGGCAAACAATTGAATGGAAACCTTCAATCAACATCCGGGTGGCTTCTAATCGTTGCTCAAGTCTCCATTGATGGGGGCAAACAATTGAATGGAAACTTGAATAATTTGCTGAATAAACTGAGATTTTTGATGAGCTGTCCAATTGCAAGTCTCCATTGATGGGGGCAAACAATTGAATGGAAACCCCTACCCAAACAAGTCATCAAGTCCGCCAAGATTTCTGTTGTCTCCATTGATGGGGGCAAACAATTGAATGGAAACCATCGATCGTGCGTCGAATCGTCGGATGATTACGAAATTGTCTCCATTGATGGGGGCAAACAATTGAATGGAAACACTCGACCATAATTCTTGAAGCAACTTTCCTAGCCTCTTGACTCAGGTCTCCATTGATGGGGGCAAACAATTGAATGAAAGCTCTGCCTAATATCAACATTGATGCCGCGCTATAAATTCTATGAACCGTTTTGATTAGGAGTGACTTACTGGCAGCTAACAGGCACTTTTGTCATGTAATGTTTGAAGCTGTATTGTGTTCTAGCGCCTTTTCTAAGTAAGTGTCTTAACTATGTATCCTAACGATCGCTTAGTAAGAATGCTCTCGAGCATAAGACCATAGATTATTTCAAAAGTTGGGAGGGTCAGACAATCGCTGAAAGCTTGATTCTTTCGTTGACCCTCCCAAATAGCTTGCTAGGAGGAAGTTTCAGCCGTTTTTTGTTTGAATTATTGATATTGAATATCAATAATTGACAGATGAATCAGACCCCTGCGAAAATATAGGTCTGAGATGCTTTCACATAGAGCGTTTCAGACTCCGACCGTTCTCACTCGTTGGGAACCACAATTGAATGGAAACCTTCCAGTTGCGCCACGGTCGCGATTGCATCAAGTTCTCACTCGTTGGGAACCACAATTGAATGGAAACTCATTGCACCTTTAATAGGCAAGCCAAATGCACTTGTTCTCACTCGTTGGGAACCACAATTGAATGGAAACATACGCCATTTTCCATTAGCAGGGTTATAGGTTCGAGTTCTCACTCGTTGGGAACCACAATTGAATGGAAACGATGTTGATTCCTTCTCCCGAATTAGGGTCGGTAATGGTTCTCACTCGTTGGGAACCACAATTGAATGGAAACCGCAGTGCCCTCAATGATATCCATCAGTGGATCCGCGATATCGTTCTCACTCGTTGGGAACCACAATTGAGTGGAAAAAACCGGACAGCTTAGTTCGATCTCATTCCTGAATACTGTTGCATCATCAAGTCAGCCAGGAGCCAACCTCCCTCAACCTGCAATGTTTGATGCACCCCTTCCATCACTGTTGCAGCAACAACTAAACCGCTTGCTTTCGTCCAATCAAACCGACGGCTGAAGCCATCAGGGATCACAGAAGACGATCGTGGTGCAACTGATAAATTCCAACCCTCTACGATTGCTCGATAAAGGTAGCCAACTAGATTCTGAATCGTGCGCGGCTTTTGCTAATCTTTTAAATAAACGATCGCAGGTTCAACCCGCTCTGAGAATTCAGCGATCGCTCTAGCTATTTAACTTCCGAATATTTCCCAGAACCAGCTGAGGCAGTACAGTCTGCCTTAGACCTTGGCACTTTCTCCTCAAAAGCTTGATCGAACTTGAGTCATGAGTTGATCAATCGCTTTAAGATCTGTGCAACAACATGCAGCTCATTGCCTTCGACGGTACTCAGAGTGAGTTTATCTGATAGAGCGTAGCGGGAAGAGTCACGATCGAACTTCACGAATAAATAGTCTTCTCCAGTCGTGATAAGCGCGAACACCGGAGAAGTTGGTGCACTTACCATATAGGCAAGCGTTTGTGGGAGTGCTTGCCTGACGCTAAACCCGTACCGCTTACTCTCGATGAGAATGAGCCAGAGACGATCCTGAAGAATTAAGGCATCGATCAATCCATCCAGTTGGGTGTCTCCATCCTCAATCTCAAACCGAACATATTTTTCGCTGCGAACTTGGTAAGGCGGATCGATGAAGTTGAGGGTCTCCAGTAAGGGAGACAGCAGGATAAGGTTCACTGTGCCTTCTGTAATTGCTCCGCTGTCAGCATAGTAAAGATAACGCTGCTTGAGATGATCAAGCCTTGCTCGTTCGGTATCAGTCAAAGCAGGTAGTGTCCCTTTCCACTCCGTGAAGAAAGTTAGCGCGTCCAAGCTTGGCGAAACGCCCAGTCTTGAATGAGCTTCACTAAGGTTAGTAATCGCTTTAGTTATACCGAGAGTGGCCATTGGGGTATCTGACTATTATGGCTGTGCTTTATGCTAACATCCCGCAGCAATCGATCCCGTCCAGTAATACTCTGTTTTTTAATCCAAAGATTGCGATCGTCTTAATCCGAAGATGTTGCCTGAACTCTTAACGTTCAGAGGAAAGCCTACGCTAAGGGCTATCGCTCTCAATTAACTCAGCATCTTGTTCATTAATTCGTTGTCGCCGAATCGGTGGGGACATGATTTGTAACCCTCGAACGACTTCTTCAGGCTTAGCCGTCCCATTGCTAACTCGCTTGTTGATTTCAATCAATTCCATCACTAATTCGCTTGGAATTCCCCATCGCTCCAGACTTCTCACTTCTAAAATATCAATGCCTTTCGCCAATCCCTCTAAATATTCTTCTACGGTGACTCCAAAATCGTCAATTCGTGGCGTTTTGTTTCCCTCGATCGAACCTGAATCAGAACTCATTGCGATCCTCCGCGATCGTTAATTCTTGATTGATAGCTTTGCACAGTTTGAATAATGCGATCGTGGATTCGTGCTCATAACGCTGGAAGGATGTAGATAGCAGCGACAAATGACACAATCTCAGCTTCTTTTGCCGAGACTGATCATCATTCGGCAAAGAGCAGATCTAAGCAGTTTTAGAGTTTCTAATAAACTCGTTCCATTGATTTTGAAGTGCATTAGTTGCTGCCTGCCCGATCGCATTCCAATCTGAATCTGATAGTAGTAAGTGGACAACCGATTTCAGTCGTGCGCGAAGGGGCTTATCTAACAATTGAAGCTGATCTTCATCAACTAAAGCGTCGAAGTAAGCCTGCTGTTCATCCGTAAGATGAGCGAGATGCTCACGAATACGCCGTCTCCCTTCCGTAATCGCTGCTTCAGTTCCTACCCCCAAATTTACAGATTGGATGAGTTCTGCCAAGTCGATTAATACCATCGACTGCAATCGCACTTTCCGCATGACAGCGTTTGCCTGATTCGGTGTAACAGGCTGCGGATTCTTGGAATAAGCCGGAAACCCCGCTCCGATCTCACCATATTCGGATTCGAGGCGAATTATTTCTTCCATCACTGCGGGGTTCTTCAATATATCTAGCAAGTTGCCCGTTTGCTCATATTGTTGCCGCAGCATCTCTTCATCCATGATCCGACCCTCAATCATTTAACGATCGCAGTAATTCCCCATACTCAAAGTATCTGAGATCTTCTCTGTCTGAGTCTTGTCCGCAATCAATCATACTGATGATGGTAAAGCATAAAGTCCGACGCGCCCTTTGTATCCTAGAGCGACACTACGCTGTCGAGCGATCAGGAGTAATGCTGTTCCAACACCATGAGCGATCGTGCATCAGCGGCGTAGCTTGATGCATGAGTTTATCTTGTGTAATAGGGGACAAATCATCCGTTTATTACACAAGGTGGTTGAACATTACAATCAAAGAGGGTTCAATTCGTACTGCCTTCACTAACGTCAGGATTCGTTTTAAGACTGAGAACATACTCTTCTGTCCTGCCAAGGATGAGGGCAAGACGCAGAATTTCGACTTCCGTTGGCTTATCCCCACTAGACAAAGCCTTCAGTCGAGCAGAGGAAAACTTTTCTGATTCAGCAAGTTTATTGCGATTATGCCTCACTAATTCTGCAAGTGTGTCGTAATGCGGGAACGAGCCGTCATCAGGAGGAATTTTCCCCTGTTCCTTGGCGCGCCGAACCGCTTCCTCAACAAGAAATCCTGCGAGGGTGGCAGCTTTATTTTTCTCACTTGCCGCCCACCGTTCAAGGTCATCAGCAATTCCATCTGGAAGCGTTAGAAAGACTCGTTTACTCACCGCATTTTAGGACGTAGCTCCACGCCTCATTCTAGTGGAGGGTGCTACGCCCAAATGTAGAGATCTTTAATTTCTCTCAGTTAGCTACTGATTAGTAGCTAATAGTTTATAAAAAATATGCTAACATCTCTCACAGCGAAATGTGAACGGACAGAGACCGACCCCTAATTACACTCTGACCGTTCACATGAACGACCCTTTATTCAACTCGGTAGGTGACATTGCCATGATCACGACCAAAGCATTTAAGGAACAGCACGATCTCTCCGATTCCGCCTTCAAACGCTTAGTGAGAAAAGCCAAACGTCAATATCCTGGTGGCGAATTTACCCGTCGTATCAACTCGACTCAATGGGAAGTTTTGCATCCCGCCATTCTGGAATCTCTAATTTCTACAACCGTTGCAGAGCCTGAATTTACAGACTCAACCATGACTGCAAACAAGAGCGCATCTCATCTTCTGCAACCGCTCAATCTGGTTCCTCTGCATTCACTTGTGCCTTCTCACTCCCAGACTGTTGAGGTGATCCCCACCAGCAAAGTCAGCACGATCGCTGATCTGAACGGGCAACGTGACCGTCTTATGCAAGGGCAATCCGAAATCGAGATGGCACTAGAGGTCGTTCAGCAGACCCGCCAGTTGGTCGGCTATGTTCTCTCCGTTCAGCGATCGCAGACCACAGTAGACACACAACAAGTGACGCAACTTGAAGATGCCGCTTTTGAACTACAGGTTCATGCAGATTGTCTCAGGCGAGAGGATCGGCGGACCTCGATCGAGCAGGGGTATCGGGATCAGCGTCGTTCCGAAGCACAAACACAAGTCGTTCAAATGCGGGATTTTTTCGCACGTCGCACCGAGGCAACCGCATCTTCCGAGGTGCAGCCGTAATCCTGTTGCTATTCATCACAGCAGTCCTGCTTGTATTGCTGCATAACCGATTCATTGCTCAAGCCTGTCCTTCACATTCCGTTTCTATTGCCTGTCGGTTCGGTCCAAAACCGCCACGCTAGATCGTTTCTCAACGCAATGCTCAACCGCAATCAAGCATTGCAGCAAAATCATCCATTCTACTCACACGAGGTAAAGTCCATGCCCATTCGTGGAAAATCAAAAACGGCTCAAGACCCGAATAGCGCCCTCAAATCCAAATCTAAAAAAGCTAAAGCTGAAACGCCTTCAGCGACTGAGCCAACGAAGACTCCAAAACCCACTACGGCTCCAACAGGGATTCTGCCGACGATCGCGCTGCCGCTTCCAAACATTCCATTTAGAACAACTCCGCCTATGACCCTATCAGGCGGAAGCTCGACTGCGATTCACCGTAAAGATCTGACTCAGGTCAACCACGGTTTAGACATTCCTGAATTTCAACCCAATCAATGGATGGCAAAGGATTTGTTCACCAATTCCTCGCCACTGCCCGAAACCTCACAAGCCGAAGCTGATCAAGCTGTGTTATCGATCGCACGGAAGCGGCAAACCCTCAGAATTGTGCGTGAGAATATCGGCTTGAATCGTGACATTGTTGGGGCTGCAACCGAGCATCAACAACTGCTAGGCGCTGTCATTCAATACAGCACGGAACTCGTGAACAATCAGACCAAATTCGTGAAGTACACCGATGCAGGCGTGAAGCAGCAGATTGCAGCGGTGAAACTGTCTCAATCTCAAGAGCAATTCACACAAGAAACGATCGCGCTGGATGGACTGCGCCAAATGACTCCCCTAATCCAAGAAGAGTGGAACGAACGCCTCGAGTTGCGTCGGGCGAAAATCAACGGGCTACGTGAACAAACGCTCAACGCTAATGCCCGTCTAGCCTCTAAGCGACAAGAATTAGAGGCGATGTTCAACGTCGAGTTCCAGACCATCTAGAACGTTCCAAGCCTGCCTCGATTCAGACAGGCTTTCTCTGTTGTTTCTCAGGGTGTTCCCGATGCCCAACACCAAGTCGAACGACTGGATCGAGCTGATGTCCTTTCTGGGTGGAATCGTCAGCTTCATCCTCTTTCTCGCCGCCATCGCTCAGCAATCGCGCATCGCTCAATCGTTGAGTCTACTTGGACTCGCCACGAGTACAGGTGGAATTGTGGCCTGTGCCTTATCCGATCGCACTAATCAAACCCGTGAGGAGGTTGAAGCTCTCACGCAACGGTTGAGCGATCGCGATCTCACATTAGCTGCAAAAGACGATCGCATCGTCAATCTAACGGCTGAACTGAATCGGGTGATGGCATTCGTTGATCACCTGAAAAGCGCACCGATTTCGGTTGACCGAACTTCACACATCGTGGCGCAGTACCAAGAGAAGCTCAACACCTTGCAAGCGCGATATCGAGCAGAAGTTGAGCGCGTCAAAACCGAAGCGCGATCGCAGCATCAAACAGAACTCGATCGCCTACGGTCTGAAATGGTTGCAGCCGATACTCGGATTCACGAATTCGAGCAGCGGTTTCTCGATCGCGCTCAAGAAACGCTGTCTGAAGCATTAACCAGCTTTCACGATCGCATCTCTGATCTGGTCATGGACAATCTCCGTAAACTCAGCCATCTCGAACCTGAAACCCGTGATGCGACCTTTGCTGAGCGATTACAGCAGCTGTCTGAAGAAGTGACCGACTTGCACCAAACCTACGTGGCGCAAATCCTCAATCTCTCTCACTTCTTGGATGCTGAGAACATTCTCGATTGCAGCGATGAAGCCCTTTCGATTCTGTATCACCTGATGGATGACTACACCAGCATCAAGGTCAAAGTGATCAATGCGCTTAAAGCCAAGACTATCCGAGAGCTACAGACAACCATTCAAGCCTATCAAGCGGCAGACCTCGTTCCCAAAGCCCAGCTCGAACAGCTCGTCAAAAACCTCAAACTCCGACTGCAAGAGTATGAACTCGATGCCGTCCAGCATCAAGAGAGCGTGGTTGCGATCGCCAACGATTATGAAGCCCAAACGCTCGAAGACGATCGGATCGTGCGGGGCTATATCGATCAGCTGGCAAAACTTGAACACGATAACCATCAACTCAAAGAGCAGGTGGCATCGCTATCGGCATTGAAGAAATTTGATCCGGGAGCTTGGGGGTGGGGGGCTGATATCGGCAATCAAGTGATCGATTACCTAATGTCAGAGAACATTCCTTGTGATGCATTGCCACTTGACTTTTCCCCGACCGATAGCCATTTGACGATCGCGCTGAATTGTCGCACCGAGGCCGGCTTACGAATGCTTGCCAAAGACGGCAAAGAGTTCGAGAAAGGCATGGCAGCAGCAAAAGGGTGGAGCCACGTCAGCTTGACTCTGACTGGGCGCGTCGTAAAGGTAACCGTTCAGTACGCAAATCGTGCGATCGCAAAAACAAAGCCAGAAGCCGTGCTCGATCGACCGATCAGCGACTGGGATCTGTACTTGGCAGCAGAGTATCACTGGTTCATTGCAGCCGCGTGTTAGGTGACAATACAACTGGCGAACGAACGTCAGGGTATTGGCGAGCTAAACCTTTCTCCGGACGATTGCGTACTGCTTGACTCGACGAGTCAAGTGCCGAGCAAGAAAAAGACACTCTGAGAGAGTTCCATCGATACATGGAGACGCGAAGAGTGTCTGGAAAAGTCAAAATATATCAAGTCCAAGTGTATATGACCGCACGAGAAAAAGGCTTCACGCAAGTAGAAGCCGCAGAACTGGCTGGCTTTTCTGCCCGAACCGGACAGCGCATCGAAGCAGGCGACCATCAACCGAATCGAGGACGCATCCGTGACTGGCGCAGCACCCCTGATCCGTTAGCAGAAGTTTGGGAATCTGAACTTGAACCCATGCTCAAAGCAAATCCTGGTCTTCAGCCGACAACGCTATTTGAATGGCTGCAAGAGCGCTATCCCGGCAAGTATCCCCAAGTGCTTCGCACGGTGCAACGACGAGTTGCCGCCTGGAAAGCCTTGCATGGCGAACCGAAAGAGATCATGTTCGAGCTACGGCATGAACCGGGGATGATGGGCTTATCGGATTTCACCGAACTCAAAGGAATTGAGATCAGGATTGCGGGCAAGCCATTTGAGCATTTGTTGTATCATTACCGACTGGCTTACAGTGGCTGGCAGTACGCTCAGATCATTCAGGGCGGTGAGAGCTTTATTGCATTGTCGGAAGGATTACAGAATGCGCTGTTTGCTTGTGGAGGAGTCCCGAAGCAACATCGTACCGATAGTCTCAGTGCGGCTTATCGCAACATGGGTGGAGCGCGAAATAAGCCCTTGACGCGCTTGTATGATGACCTATGCAGTCATTACCGAATGCAACCAACGCGCAACAATACTGGTATCGCTCATGAGAATGGAGGGATAGAGTCACCGCACGGACATTTAAAGAATCGCATCAAGCAAATGCTCTTACTTAGAGGCAGTCATGACTTTGACAGCATCGCTGACTATCAAGACCTGATCAATCGAGCGATTGCCAAATTGAACGATCTCCATCCCAGAAAAATTGAGGAGGAGAAACAATATTTGCAACCCTTGCCTAAGTATCGAGTGCCTGACTATGAGGTGCTCACCGCAACGGTCAGTTGCCGCAGTACGATTGATGTGCGCTGTGTGCTCTACACGGTTCCATCTCGACTGATTGGACAGTCACTCGAACTGCATCTCTACCATGACCGGATTATCGGCTACCTCAATCGTCACTCAGTCGTGGAGCTCCCTCGCATTCGAGTCAGTGATAAAGCAAAACGGCGCGCTCGGTGCATCAACTATCGGCATATTGCAGAAGGGCTACGTCTCAAGCCCAGAGCTTTCTTGTACTGTACCTGGCAACAAGAACTTCTGCCAAATCAGATATGGCGGGAGCTTTGGTCGCAACTCAAATGCCGGTTCGACCTCGACAGTGCTGCGGTGCTGATGGTAGAAGCTCTGTACATTGCGACCACGCAAGACAAAGAAATCGCAGTAGCAAGCTACCTGCAAGCACAACTCAATGCAAATAGCCTGACCCTGGCTACACTCCGCAAGCAGTTTCAACTCTTGAGCGATCTAAGCCTGCCCAATCTCACGACGACTCAACACAATTTAGAACACTATGACCAACTCTTGCACCGAGAACCCGCCCACCAGTCCGTATCAGAATCTCAGCCTCCACCTCAAACGACTGCACCTACCTCACATGCTGCATCACTGGGAAACACTCGAACAACAAGCGATGCAGGAAGGCTGGTCTTACGCACAGTTCTTGCTGGTTCTGTGCGAATCGGAAGTCCAACACCGATGGAGCAACCGTATCCAACGCGCTCTGAGAGAAGCCCAACTGCCAAGCGGAAAAACGGTTTCCAACTTTGACTTTTCCCATTGTCCGAGCTTCAACCCTGCTCCCTTGATGCAGATGGCGGATGATCCTACTTGGCTCGGACGCGCCGAAAACCTTTTGTTGTTCGGAGCTTCAGGCGTTGGAAAGTCACATTTAGCAAGCGCTGTCTCGCGCCGCATGGTGGAGTTTGGTAAGCGAGTCAGGTTCTTTTCTGCCTTAGCTCTAGTCCAGCAATTACAGCAAGCAAAGCTGCAACTGCAATTGCAAGCAATGCTGAAGAAGCTAGACCGCTTTGACCTACTCGTGCTTGATGATTTGGGCTATGTCAAAAAGACTGAGGCGGAAACCTCCGTGCTGTTTGAGCTAATTGCTCATCGATATGAGCGCAAAAGCTTACTGATTACTGCCAACCAGCCCTTCAGCCAATGGGATGCTATCTTCACCGATTCGATGATGACAGTCGCAGCCGTTGACCGTTTGGTGCATCATGCTTTGATTGTTGAAATTCAGACCGAGAGCTACCGCAAACAATCGGCAGTGTCTCGTTCTGAAGCATCGAAGACCGCCAAGAAAGAGACCGTTCAACCGAAACGTTCCTAGCTGTCGTTTCGATCTTAATTGTCGTCTCGATCTTCGTTGTCATTTTGATCATCATTGTCGTGCAGTTACCTTGAGCATTCTGCACAACTTTAATCTGTCATTCTTTAGCGATTACTGTTCTTGATCTCGCGACTAACCAAGAATGTTCTTAGTTCTTACTAGCCCGTCTTTGTCACTGTCGCGACTCGAACTTGTGCTTGACATCTAACAGCCGCGACTCAAAGCGGTAAAACAACGCTGGTTGATGAACTCAACGCACTGCTTTATCAGCAGCTTAAAGGAGAGGTGGAATTCCATGCCATCACGCTCAAAACCGATGGCAACCGCGATGCCGAAAAAGCTAGACGATTTGTGGCTCCTGTCTTCAAATCATCCAGCAAAGACTACTTTGAAGCCCAGGCAGGAGTTTTAGAAGAAATTGAGTCACGCAAGCAAATCTTGGCAGTGAATCCGAATCATCGTTATCCGCGATCGATTCATCAGTGGGACGAATACGGTGAACATTACCGTATTGGGGGCATGAGAGAAGTGACCAAAATGGTTCTGATTTCATCGTTGCAAGTCGGAGCGGGTCTTTCCTCTGAAAATGGTAAAGGGATTCAAGTGACCTTTATTGCTCAGAATCCCTATGTTTCTCAATTAGGGCTATTTCGACCAGATTTGGCAAATTGTTGTCTGATCATCGTTGGCGAGAAAAACATCCGGCTGTTTCTCAACTCAGACGAGGACAATCATGGACTCGATAAAGAAGATTTGGAGCGGTTGAAAAAAGAGCTTTCTCTGTTCAAAGAGGCTTCTCGAAAAGCAGTGGAAAAAGCCCAGTCAGAGGCACAGAAAAATGGAGCAGATCCACGAATTGCGATCGCAAAATGTCCCGAACGCTATTACTCGTTGATCGTGCCATCGAAGGGCGGATTAAAACCGATTATTCTCTACAATCCCGCACCTGGACAATTCACGAATCCGTTGACTCAATCATCGGTGTCTCAAAATGAGCCGGAAGTTGCTTGCGAACATGACTACAAAATTGTGCGATCGCGTAAATCGAAAGATGGCAAAACACGACAGCGCGACCTTGAGTGTCGCAAGTGTGGCGAGAAGACTAAAACAGCTGAACCCTCGCAGTAGAAGGGGCGGTGTGAAGCGCGTGACCACAATAGCCAGCAGATACACCATCCTGACTAAATTGGCTAAATTTGCCACACCGCTTTCACCCAAATGGTCATTTTTTCTGCACTATGCTAACCACAATTGATCGCACTCACACCCATCGATCAGCAATTCAATCCTGTATCAGCACAGCAATGGATCACCTGCTCTCATCGTTGCCTTTACTGCTGGTTTTTTAGTGGTACGACCATTTAGGAAAGGGAGTTGAGGAAGATGTAAAACTCTTTCAGTTCACGTCTTAATTCAAATGGCTACAGCTGAGTGCTGTAGCCATTTTGCACTCATTTAATCAAGGCCAGACTAATTTTGTTTTCTTCACCCACTCAATGCGATCGCTAATTCCAATCTGTCCCCCGTTGATCCTCCTTGTAATCGCTTTGATATCGTCTTTGTCGGCAAGAGCATTACAGCCTTTGGATGCCCACTCTGCTGCTGCAAT
This sequence comes from Leptolyngbya boryana PCC 6306, assembly GCF_000353285.1. Classification (NCBI taxonomy): domain Bacteria; kingdom Bacillati; phylum Cyanobacteriota; class Cyanophyceae; order Leptolyngbyales; family Leptolyngbyaceae; genus Leptolyngbya; species Leptolyngbya boryana. Next base: position 40,575 of record NZ_KB731325.1, on the reverse strand, counting down.
CTCTAGACACCAAGCAGCATCAATCACTTCATCAGGTTGAGCGACAAAATCTGGAGCAAGCGGATTCGTTCTTCGTAAGATTTGGGTTGCCTCCGCATAGCTCTCTTTACCGGTCAATTGCAGCAAACCCCGTCCTCGATACCGGAACCCATCTCCTGGATTGTCATTTCCCATCCGCTTACCATAGACCTCATTCGCAAGCTTCTCAGGATTACGAGCATACTCACTGGGATCAAGCGGGCCTGTCGGTTGAAAGACTCTGGGCCAGACTTCTGGTAATCGTGACGCACTGTAGTTGAGATTCTCAAATTGAATCGTCAATGCACCGCATTCATGCATGATCTGCGCGACAAAATGTGCCACTCGGATCGATGACTTTGAGATGTCATAGCGATCAAACACAGCTTGCCCATTCTTAAAGGCTTCGACATAGCTACTTTTAGCACCAGGCGCAAGTGCCAGAATTTGATCGACAGAAACGATGACAACCTGTTGAATTGGCGGCGTGATGTTAGACCAACCCGGTAGCTTAGAATGTCTCAAGCCCGCTCTCCAAGTCTCCAGGGTCACGGTTCCGGTTTGAGCAAGACCGAGATCGGTTTGAAATCGCTTCGTTGTTGAGATCGTCGCTTCATCCATCTTGCCAGTAATCTTGAGGATGGGCATGTAGCCGCAGCCGTTGAGAATATTCTGCCAAGCTGCGACAGAACCGACACTATTGAGATTATCTTCAATGATTCCACTCATGGTTTCGTCTTCTTTGTGAGTTGAGCAATTCGATCTCGTTCAGCCCGGAAATTTTGCGATGAAGTCATCCGCCGGAATAATCGTCGTGTAAAACAGGTAGTTCTGATTTCGCTGATAGCGGTTGTCCTGCTTGATCAAGGCCATGAATGTTCTGTGTTCTGCTCTAGAGCGTCCAACCAAACATCCTGCACCTGCCATACCAATATCATTGTGAGGATAGTCGTAGCCCCAATGTTGATTGATGTCGAAATTTCCGGTATCGAGAAAGTCTCCGGTTCTAATTCCGTTTCTATCTTTGTCTCGATAGACCGAAATGGCGGTTTCTTGCACTAACGCTTCATGCGGTTCTGCTCCACTGCCATAGTGTGTTCCGACTTTCCAAGCCTTGAACTGACCAAACGCAATTCGAGCAGCTCCATATTCGATTCCTCTTCCCATCGGGTTGAACGTGTAGTGAGTCCCTGGTTCTGTTGTCGCTTCCCAGTTTCCTCGGATGACAGGGACAAGATCAGCGCTGGGAATTTCGATCACCATTCGTCGATCGTTGAATTCATTTATCACGTCAGAGTTTGTGCTGCCATCTGCGTTCATGCCTTCGACATAGATGATGTTATATCTTTTGTCGCCGACTGAAATCCGATAGTTCATTCGCGCCATGTATTGAATCAGTCGAGATGCTAAGTCAGCGCGTGAAAAGTCGATTTTAGGACTTGGCACCTCATCTGGACTCGTTTCGATCAGCACTTGAGCAGTCTTCAACCCCAGAAAGCCCTTTTCTTCTAAAAGATCTGGGTAAATTGTGCTCATAGTTGATTGAAATTCGACTAGGGCATCTGTCGAAATGGGTCCGAACTTACCATCAACAGGCGGATCAAGAAATTTGAGCCAGACGAGAGCTTGCTGAATGTGCGTTGCGAGTTCTTTGTCAGCAGCAATGGCTTCTATTCCATAGTTCAATGCTTTTCCAAGTGCTTTCGCTTGCTGGCTAGCTTGATAGAAATTTTCAAGGCGCATGGGATAAGACCTATTTAAAGTAAAGTAAGAAGGTAAATTTGAGTCACGAGAGGAAAATGTTCGCGACTCGGTCTGGGTTGAGCGATTAGACTTGGGATAAGGATTTAAACTTCACGACATCCAAGATGCTAATCGGTACGGTGAAGCGTCCTAATTCAGTATGTTGAGCACTATCGGGTTTGTAATGAACCCAGAACGAAAGAGCAAACTTAGGGGGAAAGGGTCGGATAACCATGACTCCGAAGCCTTCAAATCGATAGTCAGGATTACCAACTATTCCAATCGCTGAAGTATCACTGTCTTTCAGGGCAGGCGGAAGTCCTTTCGCTGCACAGGCGGCATTGATTTGCTCGATCGTTTGACGCGAATCGGCTAACGCTTTGAGTAAGCTATCAACAATCGTAATTGAGGTTGCAACGGTCATGAGAATGGCTCCAGTTTTGGTAAAAAGTGAGTTATGGTTGTGGCTTTGATCCGCGTGAGAAATTGATAACGATGCTGCCGTCTTGAGGAGCTTCAAGCCCCGCCTTATTAGATAAGGGAGAACTCAAAGATGCGGCATAGAGTGGAGCAAGTGATAATGCAGAAACAATCAGCCTCGATACAATCACAATGGCTCTCATAATTGTTCTCCTGGCTTCAGATGCAGTCTGCTTGACTGATATATCCATCAAATCCGTTGGGTGACTGAGATCAGACCTGAGAACACCTGAGTTATTTTGAGGCATAAGAGCACGAGCACTGACTTATGCCTGACTTCTTGAGCGGGCTACCCGAATGCCAGTATGATGCGGGTAGAGTTCGAGGAAGTTGCAATGGGTCGATCGCTGCAAGTTCGCGCTGATGCAGTTTGTAAAGTCAAGGCTGGACTGCGACGTAACGGCTATGCTCGGCAGAAAGATTTAGCTGAAGAACTTGGAATCGCTCTGTCAACGCTCAGTAACTATCTCAATGGTCGCCCGGTCGATTATGTGAATTTCACTGAGATCAGCAATTGTTTAGGACTAGATTGGCAAGCGATCGCAGATTTACCCACTACATCAGAGCCGGAATCACTCCCGATCGAAACGTCTTGTTCGATCGAGTCATTCATCTATATTGAACGCCCTCCAATTGACCGCATTTGCTATGAAGCACTCTTGCACCCAAGCTGTCTACTTCGGATTAAAGCACCGCGACTAATGGGGAAAACTTCGCTCGTGGCGCATCTTCTACGTCAAGCTGCACATCAGGGATATCGTACAGTCCACTTAAACTTTCATCTTGCAAATCAGGCGGATTTTCGGAGCTTAAGCGCGTTTTTACAATGGTTCTGTGCAAGTGTGACACAGCAACTCCAACTTCCAAATCGATTAGCACAGTACTGGGATGAAGAATTTTCAACGAATAAGATTAGTTGCACCGAATATTTTGAGAAATACTTACTCTCCAACAATCCGCAGCCTTTAATCCTGAGTTTAGACGAAGTCGATCGCTTATTTGTTTATCCAGAACTGGCGGCAGATTTTCTCAGTTTGCTGCGGGCTTGGTATGAAAAAACAAAGACCCTAAAAATCTGGCAACAACTGCGATTAATCATCGTGTATGCAACTGAAGTTTATATCCCGCTCAATCTTCATGAATCACCGTTTAATGTCGGTCAGCTGATCGAACTCCATGAATTCACGGCTGAGCAGATTACGAGCCTAGCTCAACAGTACACCTTAGAGTGGACGGAATCGCAAACTCAACAGCTGATGGCAATTGTCGGCGGACATCCAGAATGGATCAGTAAAGCACTACGATCGCTGAAATCGAAAGAAATGCCTTTCGAGCAGCTATTACAAACGGCTGCCTTGGAATCGGGATTATATCGGGGCGAATTGCGCCATCTATGGCGGATGGTGCATCAGCGGACAGAACTACTCGAAGGCATGAGAACAGTAATGCAGGCATCTCAGCCTGTGCGATTATCCACCGATCTCAGCTATCAACTGCACAGTTTAGGACTCATTCAGCTTCAAGGAAATTTTGCAGTTCCGCGCTGTGCATTGTATCAGCGATATTTCTGCGATCGCTTGAGTGAACTGCTATGAGCGAAAAGGCTTACCAAGTTGGCGGCAGCCTTCGCACAGATGCGACAAGCTATGTGGTTCGACAAGCCGATCGAGTCTTGTATGAAGCGCTGAGAACTGGAGAGTTTTGCTATGTGCTCAATGCCCGCCAAATGGGAAAATCGAGTCTGCGAGTCCGGGTTATGCAGCAGCTTAAACACGAAGGCTTTGCCTGTGTCTCGATCGACATTACGCTGGTGAAAGAGCAGCACGTAACCGCTCGCCAGTGGTATGGCAGTCTGATGCGGAGTTTGGCGAATGATTTAGAACTCGGTGAACTGAATCTGCGTCAATGGTGGCTTGATCGCAGTGAACTACCAGAAATGCAGTGTTTTAGTGAGTTTATCGATCAAGTTGTGCTGAGACAGATCAACCAATCGATCGTCGTTTTTATTGATGAAATCGATAGTATTCTCAGTCTTGAATTTAAAGATGACTTTTTCGCACTGATTCGAGCCTTCTACAATCGTCGTGCTGATCACCCAATCTACGATCGATTAACCTTTTGCCTGCTCGGTGTCACAACTCCCAGTGAACTCATTCAAGATCGAATTCGCACCCCTTTCAATATCGGTCAAGCAATTGATCTGCGAGGATTTCAACTCGAAGAATCGCAGCCTTTAGAAGTCGGATTAAGCGCGATCGCTGTCTCTCCGCAGACTGTGATTCAGGAAATTCTAGCTTGGACGGGTGGACAGCCCTTTCTAACTCAAAAAATCTGTCAGCTTGTCGTGCAACACTGTTCAGAAATTGCGCCTGGACAAGAAGCACAAGTCATTTATCAGCTGGTGAATCACTATATTTTGCAAAACTGGGAAGCACAGGACGATCCGGAGCATCTTAGAACGATTCGAGATCGCTTACTTTACCTGGGCGAACAGCGGGCGGGGCGCTTACTCGGACTCTGCCAGCAAATCATTCGACAAGGAGGCATTCCTGCGGATGGCAGCACGGAGCAGATTGAGTTGCGCTTAACTGGGCTAGTTGTTCGCCAAAATCACCATCTCAGAATCTACAATCGAATCTATCAAACGGTCTTTGACCTCAACTGGCTAACGCAGGCGCTGGCAAAACTCCGCCCTTATGAGGTTCAGCTTCAGGCTTGGGTCGCCTCCGGAATGCAGGATGAATTTCAATTATTGCGGGGCAGCGCTTTGCGAAGTGCAATGCGATGGTCTCAGAATAAAAGTCTGAGTGATGAAGACTATCGTTTTTTAGGCATGAGCTTAGATTTAGAGCGTCGTGAACTTCAAGATCAGCTACAAGTCGAAGCCGAAACGAAACAGCAGTTACTCACGGCCCAGGAGAGCATTGAAACAGAACTCTCGATCGCAAATGAGCGGTTGATTCACGTTCAGCAACAAACCGAGAACATTATCCAGCAAGGACGCAAAATCAGAGGGATGACATCCATGATTGCGGGTGCGATCTTGACAGTGGCGATCGGAGTCGGATTTCTGGTGATTCAACATGCTCGCCAAGAGGCAGAGAGTGCCCGTCAAGCGGCTGAGATTGTGCAGGATTCGAGTACAATGCTCAGACAATTTGATCAAAACGAGATCGCTGAAATTGACAGTGTCATTCGTGCAATCAAAGCCGCAGAAAAGTTCAAATCTTCTAAAGCTTATTTTTCTGCGATTCCAATCTTTACCCTCCAGCAAATTCTTGATCGCCCTGAACGCCCTTACATTGAGGTCAATCGACTAGATATCCCAAAGATCAGATGCGCAAGTTTTAGCTCAACGAATCTAATCACAGTCACTAGGGATAGTCGCTTAATGGTATGGAACCAAAATGGGCAAAAACTTCAGCAGCTTCAACCTCAGCCGAAGAATGTGCCGACCTGTCGTATCGATGCAACAAGGATTGTTGTCGGCTTAGAAGATGGCGAATTACAGATTTGGGATAGACAGGGAAAAGTTTTACGATCGCTCACTCAAGACATATCAAAACCAACGGCAATCAGCTCCTCAGAAACGACGATCGCTGTCGGAACCGAATCAGGAGCGGTGACCGTTTGGAATCTCAAGACGAATCAATCACAATCATTCAAGGCACATCAAAGATACATTTACAGCATTGATTTTAGTCAAGACGGTACACGATTCGCGACGGCTTCAGAAGATGGCACCATCAAACTCTGGAACCTCGATCAGCAAAAGATTTCAGCATTCAAACAATCTGACGCAGCAGGTACAGTCGTACGATTCAGTCGAAAGAAAAAAACGCTAATCACCGCTTGGAACAATGGTATTGTGCAATTGCGCGATTTGAATGGAACGGTTTTGAAATCGTTTAAAGTTGACCCGCCCTGGGTTTACGCCGTAGAGTTCAGCCTTGATGATCAAAACTTGATCCTTGGAATGAACAATGGCATTACTGAGATCCGAAGCTTAGAAGGTATGGTAATTCAACGGGTGAAAACCCGACCGAGCGATATTTTTACAATCGCATTACATCCTGACGGAAACCGCTTTGCGCTCGGCAGTAATGAAATGACCTCTCTATGGGCTGTGAACCCTGCCGCCAAATGGGTTACTCGTGAAGAACTGAAAGGTCATCAAGGACGGATACGCAGCATTACATTTAGTCCAAACGGACAGCTTTTAGCTACGGCTGCATCGGATAATACTGCCCGGATATGGCAGCTCAATGGACAGGTGCTCCGCTTGCTCAAAGGTCATCAAGCTGAGGTTTATAGTACAGATTTCCATCCCGACGGTTTGCGAGTCGCAACAGCCTCAAAAGATGGCAGGGTAGGGATCTGGCAGCTTAATGGTGAAGTTAGGATGCTTCAGATTGGTATTCCTGTGCATTGTGTTCGTTTTAGTCCAACTGAAGACAAAATTGCGATCGCGCTAAAAGATGGTCGAGTTCAGATTCGAGGATTAGACGGTCACCTTCTCCAGGAATGGCAAGCTCACAGTAAGACTGTATCTAGCTTAAATTTCAATCCAACGGGAACCCAACTTGTGACGGCTTCTTATGACAGAACAGCTCGCAGTTGGACTTCGCAAGGGCGACCGCTTCAAGCATTTCTGGGCCATCAACAGCTTGTTCTCAGCGCAAGTTTTAGCCCGGATGGTCAGACGGTCGCGACCGCTTCTGCCGATGGTACAGCCCTCTTGTGGAATCTCAACGGCAAAGAGATTCTAAAACTACAAGGGAGTACTGGAGCGGTTCGCGATGTGCAATTCAGTCCAGATGGTTCTCAGTTAGCGACTGCTTCGGATGATGGTACAGTTCAACTCTGGACGACCAAGGGCCAACGGTTGCAAGCTTTTGCGGATCATCGCGATCGCGTTTATAGTCTTCGATTCAGTCGAGATGGATCAAGACTCGCATCTGCTTCGGGTGATGCAAAAGCCCAATGGCGTAAAATTGAGAATCTAGATCAACTGTTGAAACAGGGCTGCGATCGATTGCACAGTTATCTGATGTACAGCTTTGATGCAAAAGACCACGATCGTAATCTTTGCGTACGCGCTCAGTAACCTGAGTTCGGGATAAGACAGTGCTCAATGTACCGCAGCGAATTTGCGCTGCGGTACACACAAAGCTCGCACTTGAAAAGAACGATTCGTGGCAGGTGAATGAAACTTATACATTCGCAATAATGTGGCAAATTTTGGGTGTCGGAGACAGCCTTGGATACTCGTAGCCCAGCGCCCATTAAATACAACTTTGATCTATCTGGATAAACTTCTACGCGCTTAACCAGGGTTCTAATCACCTCTCGCCGAGCGAACCAATCTAACGTCTCTAACCCGTCAGCTACCTTCGCGACAAACTCCTCTAAACGATCAATCATTAACTTCAATTCGATGCTACATACTTCTCATCTTTCAAATCTCTTAACTGAGTTTCAAGGGAAGGTACAACTCAAGCAGAATTTATCAATGCGATCTTGGAGCGAGGGCTTAAAGCAATATGAGTGAGACCCGTTGTTTGTCACTTTAAAGTCTCTGCGACATAATCCAATTTTCCACCCTTCAGCCGCGTGCTGATATCCGAGTCTCCGATTTCTACGCAAAGAAATCGATAAGAAAGCCTATACCTTGACCTCTAGCCTAAAAATGTCCGAAATAGCACACGCTTTGAGATTACTTCCACATGACTGTTGTCTCTACATCTCTTAGTGATAACCAAGCTTGTTCAGGAAGATTGAGAGCAGGTTACTGAATGCTTATAGCTGCATTGATCGCGCCGTAAACAACTTGACGCAACGCCTGAGCTTCAGCAGTCTGCTTCACTAAATCCTGACGCATGGATCGGCTCAACTCAAGCTGTAGTCCTGCACGATGAGCATTGCGGTTGACAATGTTGAGCAGGTCTATTCCTCTTAGTGCGGTACATGCTTTGTCGTCAGACTTTGGAGCATTGATCGGCTGAATCAAATAGGGTGATTTGTCCTGATGATGCTGAATAAATTTAATAAAGGCTTGAATTTGCGCCTGGTCGCGTCCGCCAACACAAATGGTTTCTCGTAGTAAATCTCCAGCTCCATGAATGGAGATCGCCTTTAGATGACGATTGACAAGCGCGATCGCATCGGGGTCATCAAACTGAGCGGCGGTGATATGCAGCGTTTCAAAGTTACTGCGCTGTCCTAAGCACTGCGCTGTTCCATGTGCATTAAAATCATAACGACTCCAGCCATACTGTTGAGTAAGCATCTGGGTAATTGTGCTCGTCATGGGTTCGATCGCGCCGCCATGAATTGAAAGCACAACGACTTGCGAATTGCGGGGAGTGCTTGTGATGGTATAGTCTCTGTTTCTCAAACACACTGCTGAACTCGAAAGCGAGCGACTGCCACACCGAGCGGCATCAAAACAATCAAAATGATCTGCACCCCAGGCAGAGTTCCCCTTGAAAACAAACTCCACCAATGTCAGTCCTAATGCAACGAGTGCGATCGCGAAGAATCGTTGTGCTACGGTTTGAGTTGAATAGATGGTGCTCATGCTTTTCACGATTGGTGCTTAAGGGTTCTGCGAGCTTTTTCTTGAACTGCCTCGTTGTTATCTTTTGCCACAATTTCTAGGAGTTCTCGCCTAAAGTGCTGTGCTAACTTAGGATTCTCCTCCAGCACTGCTACATAGCGGTAGCGAACGTAAGAAATTGGATCATGCAGACCGTAATCGATCATTTCAATCAGGCGATCGTACTGATTCTCGATCAGTCTGGGAGAGGCAGCCAGTAGTCCGGCGAGGGCTGTCCCTGCACTTGCTCGATATCCCCATCGACGAGATTCACGCGCATATTCTTGAAGATCTTCAAGGGTCAACGATTTTGCCACCTGTCGAATCGCCTGGTCAGTGTTGATGCGCTCTTCTTTTGTAAGACGATCGAATTCGTTCGCATGTTTGCTGAAGTCCTTGAGCGCATTCTGATGAGCATTGGGGCCAGGCACTTTTGCAGAGATTGATGCTGACTTAGACGCATCTCCAGAAACCTGATTGCCCACTTGCTTCCAGAAAAATTCGCTGGCCACAAGCGACGTGCCAATCGTCCCGACAATACCAATCAGCGCAATTGCAATCTTGACCCAAGATTTTTCTTTGTGATCTGAACTTGAACTCATGACGCTACACCTCTGATGTCATGTGATGAATTTGGGAGTAAGAAAGGGACGCAAAGCGCCGTTTTGAATGATGAGTATGGTGATGACACATCACTTGAACGAGCAAAATTTCGGAGGTTGAAACAACGTCATACCTGAACTTTGAACGTCATTTTTCTAAGGTAAAGTAGACCACCCTGTTTTGCTGACGATCTAGACCAATTGGGATTGCTTGATTTCAAGAATTCCGAATCGTTGTTGTGCGTTACTGCACTTTGACCGTCAGATTGAGATTGCCACCTGCAATATTGGCGTTGATTCCACCCACACGAGCATTAATCAGCCGAGTTGCCTCTTCTTGACTAATCCCCAATGCTTGAGCTGCTTGAGCGCTTCCGGTGGACACGAGAAGTTGCTGCACGTTCATGCCGTTAATGCGCTGCAAGGTTTGATTCACCTGCTTGTTCACCGCACCATTGACTCCCATTCTGGAAATCACAGCATCGAGAATATCTCCGTACCACTTGTTGGCACCCCGAATATTGGTTTTACCAGCTTGCGCGACGAGGACTCCATTGTTGACGCGGACATTAAAGCCCTGACTGAACGATCCGCTGATCGAAGCCCAAGGCGTATATTTCTTTCTGCCAAATACTGACCCAAGATATTCCCGCGCTTGAAACTGCCAATTGCCATTGACGGTAAAACCGCCATCCGCAAAGGCAACTCTCATACTGCTGACATCCATACGTTGAAAGTTGGTCTCTTTGTACCGTCCTTCATTTGCTCGCAGAATGTCATTGATCGGACCTTCGAGCAGAGAAACCGGAATTGCGACCTGCAAAACTCCATTGTTGAATGAAGCTCGCGGTTGAAAGTTAGGCAGATTGATTGCGACGAGTTCAGCAGACGAACTGGAAGGATGAGAGGTTTGGCTTAGAGCAGGGAGAGCGCTTAAAGCCGTTAGCGTCAGCAGGGTCGATGTGAAAATCAATGTCATTTTTCGCGCAGCCATCAGTCTTTCTCCTTTCGTAAATGGGGCTGAATGATTCCATCTAATTCCTCTGTTGACTGAGTTCGAGTCTGAGAATGACTGACTTTGGGTTTTGTTCTGCATTCAGTTTCGGTAAAATCTGAATCAGTCAGCAGCAGCAACAATGGCAAGGTCACTTCGAGTTCAGCAGGCGTGCATTGGAACGGTTAAATTGGCGGTGAAGCGCAATGGATTTCTCAATCAAAGAGCCTTGGCTGAAACTATTGGGCTAGCGCGATCGACCGTAAGTAATTTCTTAACGGGGAAGCCTGTTGATCGCGCTGTGTTTGAAGAAATCTGCGATCGCTTATCGCTCAACTGGCAAGACGTTGCGGATTTGAGCTGGCAAGACGCATCGAACGAGTTGCAAACGACAAAGCAATTTGATTGGGGAGATGCCCCAGATGTCGCTTCGTTCTATGGTCGCAGTGAAGTCTTATCTGAACTGGAGCAATGGATTACTCAAACTCAATGCCGCCTCACTTTAATTCTGGGCATGGGTGGAGTGGGCAAGACCGCTTTATCGGTCAAACTTGCAGAGCAAATTTACGATCGCTTTGAAGTAGTCATTTGGCGAAGCCTACGAAACGCACCGCCCTTGAATCAGCTTTTGTCCGATCTAATTCTGGCGTTATCTCAGCAGCATGTGACAAGCGTTCCAGAATCACCAGAGGCGCAACGATTAGAGGTTTTAGCCTACTTACGGCAACGCCGCTGCTTACTCGTTTTAGATAATGCGGAATCGATTCTAAAGAGTGCTGAGCTAGGCGGACTGTATCGAGAAGGCTATGAGGATTATGATGAATTCTTCTGTGCAATCGCAGACGGGCGACATCAAAGCGTTCTGCTCCTCACCAGTCGAGAAAAACCCCGCAGTCTTGCGATTCGAGAAAGCGATTCACGCTCAGTCCGATCGCTGCAACTCTCAGGATTACCGACCACTGATGGACAACAAATTCTCAGCGCCTGTGGGCTAATTGCCGAGGAGCAAGACTTCGATCGCTTAATTGAGTCTTACACAGGCAATCCACTCGCCTTAAAAATTTCTGCTGCAACGATTCGTTCAACCTTTGGCGGAAATGTTCCAGCCTTTCTTCAGCAGGGCATTGCAGCCTATGGAGGCGTTTGGGAACTGCTTGATCAGCAATTTGCGCGACTCTCACCGCTGGAACGACAGGTGATGGTTTGGCTTGCGATCGAGCGAGAACCGATTTCGTTTGAAGCACTTCAAACCAATTGGATTCCAACCCTTTCAAGGAGAGCGCTGCTCGAAGCGTTAGAGTCGCTCCAAGGACGGTCTCTCATCGAGAAGGTGAAGCCTACGCTGATTGAAACGAGCAGCAGTGGATTCACTCAGCAGCCTGTAGTCATGGAGTATGTGACTCAAATACTGCTGAGTCAAATCGAGCATGAACTCATCAACCAAACCCTCAAGGATTTGAGACAGTATGCGTTACTCAAAGCGCAGACGAAGGATTACATTCGAGCGATTCAAACTCGGCTGATTCTTCAGCCCTTAGTTGAGAAGCTCCTGATCACCTTGCACGACAAAGCCAGCGTGAAATTCTTGCTCGATCAACTTCTGAATGTATTTCGAGGCAAGCCTTTATCCTACACAGGCTATGCGGTTGGCAATCTGATTAATCTGCTCAGCGTTCTATGTTCGGATTTGAACGACGCAGATTTTTCGGATTTAGCGATCGCACAAGCTGATTTTACTCAGACAACGCTACATCGAGCTGATTTTACAAATGCTACAATTCATCGCTCCAGTTTTGCTGAAACGTTTGGAGGCATCGTAGATCTAGCATTCAGTTCCAATGGGCAGCAGCTTGCTGCTAGTGATAGTCGATGTAACATTCATCTTTGGGATTTAGCAGAGACCAAGAAACGCATGACGTTACGAGGACACCGCAGTTGGATTTGTTCGATGCAATTTAGTCCAAGCGGGCAGAGTTTAGCAACTGCCAGTGATGACTACACCGTGAAGCTATGGGATCTCGAAACGGGTGATTGTCTTCAAACGCTGAAAGGACCAGCGAATCTGCCCCATAGCATGACATTTAGTACCGATGAGCGATCGCTGATTTATTCAGATGACTCAATCACCTTTTGGAATGTCGAGCATCCAGAGCAGCAGATTATTGCGATGCAAGGATATCCCTACCTTGCAAAAACGATCGCGTTCAGCCCCGATGGTCAAACGATCGCGCTGAGTACTCAAGCTGAGACGATCGAGCTTTGGAATCGCCAGACAGGCGAATGTGAATACACCTTCGATCAAGGAACAGAACTCGTCCGGTATCTGGCATTTAATTCAGACGGAACCCTGCTTGCCAGTACGAGCCTCAATCAAACGATTCAAGTGTGGGACATCTCATCAAAGCAACTACGGCAAACATTACGCGGTCACACTCAAGGAATTAGCAAAATTGTGTTTAGTCCGAATGATCAACTTCTTGCCAGCAGCAGCTTCGATCGCACTATCAAGATTTGGGATATAACGACAGGGGACTGTCTTAAAACATTACTTGGACATCAAAAACATCTCATGTCCGTTGCGTTCACACCCGATGGACAGCGTGTTGTCAGTGGTGGAGAGGATCATGCCGTTAAACTCTGGGACATCCAAACAGGGCAATGTCTAACCTCGATTCAGGGCTACACAAATGCAGTGATGTCCATCTCAATCTGTGCGACTGAAAGCATTCTTGCCAGTGCTCAAGAAGATCAATCCATTCGACTTTGGAACCTTAAGACGAACCAAGTCATTCAAACTCTGCTCGGTCATACTGATTTAGTTTGGTCTGTCGCTTTTTCACCGCAAAATCCCGCCATTCTCGCGAGTGCGAGTTCAGATCGCACCGTTAAGCTATGGAATTGGCAAACTGGGGACTGCTTGCACACATTTCCCCATGCGAACTGGGTGCGCTCAGTTGCTTTCGATCTCACCGGTCAAATTCTGGCATCCGGTTGCTACGACCAATCTGTGACGCTGCGAAGCGTTGAGACAGGTGAAATCATTCATCAACTGCGAGGACATGATAATGCCGTGTCTTACGTGATCTTCAGTCCAGATGGAAAGCGACTCGCGAGTAGTAGCTACGATCGCACAATTCGGATATGGAATGTTCAGACAGGAACTTGCCTTCAAACCTTTCAGGGACATCGCGATCGCATTTGGCAGATTGTGTTTAGCCCAGATGGGAAGATGCTAGCGAGCTGCGGTGACGATCAAACCATCAAGCTCTGGGATTGTCAAAGAGACCGTCTCAGAAGCTTTGTCGGGCATCAAGGAACCGTTACATCGATCTGCTTTGATCCCGCAAGTTCGCAGCTTGTCAGTGGGGGATTCGACCAAACCCTGAGACTTTGGGATATCGTGACCGGAGAATGCCTATCCACTTTGAATACATGCGCAGGAGGAGTCCTCTTTGTTCAGCAGGTGAGCCATCTCTTCTTAGCCAATCGTGAAGTCGAATCAGAACATTCATCCCCTTTACACTTAAGCAGTAATTTAGATGGGACAATCCAGCTTTGGGCACTTCAGTCAAAAACTTGCTTAACGTCGCTCCAGGTTCCGCGACCCTATGAAGCGATGAAAATGACTAATCTTGAGGGGTTAACTGAGGCGCAGCTTGCTACATTAAAAGCATTGGGCGCTCATGACCAATGACGATCTAGGGAATGCCGCTCAACCTCCCGTTAAAAAAAGCTTGCATTTGGCACGATAAATCGTTTTCCTATGTCTGTTGTTCAAGAAAAGTCTGAAAGTTGGGTAGAAGCATTCAGGTTCGTAAAAAGACGATCGCAGGGATAGTTGCCCGTTGTCGCGATCGAGCTTGAGCTTGGAAAAGCGAAAAAGGTTGGGTTGAGCACTGCGACTCAGTGCAATCAAGGAAAGCGTTGAAGAGCGATACAGAGCCGCTTTCCTTGAATTAAGTACAGGTTACGAATTCACAACTTAAACATTGATGAATTGGAGAAGGTTGTATGTACGAGCAGATTCAGAGCATTTTGACCCTGATAGCAACGGCAATGGAGGTTGGGTTTGGACTCTGGTTCGCGATCGCATTTCCGCTTTACTGCTGGAAGAACACAGATGCATCTTCATGGATGCCATCAGCAACAGTTGAAGCAGTCCAATCGGAGGAACCGAAAGCAACGAGTAGCATGGAAGAAGGTAACGAAACGAAGGAGATTGAGAGAACGCAGGGGTTGAACCAGAAGGTTATGCAAGATGTTGAAGAGAAAACTACGATCGCGGAAGGTGATCAGCAGATGCCAAGGCTTGATTTGAGAACGATCGAAATTCTCAGAACACCGAAGAAGGTTGCAGTCAAGGTGAGCGCTCTTGATGCTTTGAAGATTCAAGTGCCCAAGACTATACGTCGGCATAGTGTTCTAGGATATGCAAGCTTCTACATTCAGGATTTGCAGAAAGTCTTCGAGGTTCTTCTGCCTGAAGGCGAGAGCATCTAATCACTTTCAGAATGAGTTTGAGAACAACACGAGGGATTTTTGAGAGGGACATTCACTCATTCGCTTCGACGCGAAAAGAGATAAAGGTTGATCGACGATCGGAGAGGATGGCAATGGTTAATTTTTTTATCCCATCCCTCCATTTTTTAACCGTGTTCGCTTGAACTTGGAAGTTTGAGAACCATGAGAAAAGACGAGAATTGTAGCAGAATCCTCAGGCTCGAACTGAGCTGATTCTCCTGCTACAGAAGACTCAAGGCTAATTTTTGTCAGGAATAAAAGATGCCAACGCCAGAGAGTGCTCAAAATGCTGACTTCTCAAACGCAAGCTTTTCAGGTGCCTTTAAGCTCAACGAGGATCTAGATACATCTCTATCTCCAATCTCAGCATCAATCAGTTCGCAAATTCTCACCAAAGTCACACGACTGTTCAATGCAGGACTAGAAGACATTGTGAACGAACTGTTTCAAAACGCTCGTCGTGCTGGAGCAACACAGGTTAAGGTTTCACTAATTGAATCAGGAAATCTTCGGATCGAGGATAATGGCTGCGGGATTGAATCTGCTCAAACGCTGCTAAATTTGGGGCAGAGCGACTGGGAAGGCGAGATTGTCGAAAGTGAAGATCCCGCAGGCATGGGCGTTTTCAGCTTGGCAAATCGTGGCGCAATGATCGCGTCACATAATTGGCAGGTTCAACTTGAGCCAGAGCATTTTTCAGGGCAAGCGATCGCGACCGTACAACCGACTGAACCTCGAATCGGCACCTGTATTGAATTTCCCCTGAAAGCTCAAGAACAGAAGCGATCGTTATCGACGGTGATTGAAAATGCTGCTCAGTATTTTCCCATTCCTGTCTCCTTCAACGAAACAGACCTCCCTCGTCATGATTTTCTCGCTGGAGCACAGATGATTAAATCATGGCGAGGATTACGCCTTGGAGTTTCAGGGGATTACCGCTGGACACAGCGCAGTAGAGATGGAGCACTAAACTTTTACGGTCTCACGGTTCAAGCGTATTTGCCGAGCCTCTGTTGTAATGAAACGACGCTTAGAACCCGAGTGGATGTCGAGTTTGCACCAGAGCTTAAATTAGTGCTGCCTGCGAGAAAAGAAATTGTTCAGACTGAATTCTTTGAGCAGCTCAAGCTCGAACTTCGCAAAACGCTTTACGAAGCAGTCGCACGGCTTGAGTCCCACAATTTGTCTCATACGCATTGGCTCGAAGCCCGCAATTTTGGCATCGATTTGTCTCTAGCACGATCCGAGCTTGAACCCTTCACACCAGCAATCGCCGACCATCTTGCCGGACAAGGTTGGAACTCACCACAGCCAATCGATGCAACGACCATCGTTGTTGAAGTTGATGAATTAGAAGCCCCACAACAGCAGCTTTTTGCACGGGCTTTAGAGAAGAGCGATTTGCCTTTCACCTTTCTCGCTGCGGAATCAAAATACCAGGGTTATCCTTGGTACGATGAATTGCCCAGACTCAGCTTCGAGCGGATTGAAATTCAAATTGGCGATCGTATTCTTTCACCTACAGAATTCGCGGGTTTGGAAGAACTTCCACCCCAGGGAATCGTGGATCAAATCACCGCGATCGTGACGCGAAAACAGACAGGGCTTTCCAATACCGAAATGCGCTTGGTGTTGGATATCGGATTTGGGGCAATGGATGAACTTGCCTACACCCCATCTCTAGATGAAGTGACAATCGCGATCACTCGTCACCATTCGCTTGATCCCTATGAATTAGCGGAACTGTTGGAAGCTTCTTTCTTTTCTCCGAGTGAGGACAGCGATGCAGATAGGTATGAAACGCAACGAGAAGATTTTCGCGAATCGGCTCAAGAAGAATCGATTCGACTTCTGCTCTCCAGCGAAGCTGCACTCAAGACCCGAATTGAAATGATCGTCGATCGATATCTGCGCTGGATTGTGCCGAGTAACATGAAAATTGAGGTGCGCGTTTCACCGATTTCAAGTGATGAAAACCCAGAACGAACTTTATTTAATCGATCGGTTGAAATAATCGGCAATCCTGAAGAAACGTCAGAAAGCTGAAACTAAGCGCTTTTGCTGCACGTTGAGATTCAATGCCATGATCCACCGCTTGAAATCAGCGATTAGATCTCAGAATCCTTTCAAGAAGCGGGTGGATCAACCACATCTCGCAACAAAACTGAGCATTGGAGTAATTTTAAAAGAGGAATTAGATCACTTTTTTAACGGAATCTTTGCCAGAATCGGGGGTAGCAGGGGATAATTAAGCACAGCATCTAATCACTGCTCAAACTTACCGAGTCCTTCTGTGCAGCTATGGGACAAAAAAGTGTCACTAACACTTGGATCAAACAATTGCGTGAAGAAGCAAATCTCACGCAAGAACAATTAGCCGTGAGATTAAATATTGCGTCTTCTACGCTCAGAACTTGGGAACAGGGTAAGGTACAGCCCTCAATGACGATCGAGCAGTGGGAAGCCTTTTCAGAAGCGGTTAACGTTCCTCTCAATGAACTTCGATTGCAAACTAAGCGGTCTGCATAACCAAAGCTCTAATGGTTAGCTAAGATTGACGGACTGATATGGGTTGGACGAAAATACACTTCTAGATACAAGATACAAGAAAGCGATTTGTGAACAAGTTCTCAAGTTGATGTAAGCTACGTGGGATTTCATTGCCTTCTCTTTTCCAATTCAACCAGGAGCACTTTTGACGAAGCAGATGTGAGATCGAACCGTTTGATGATGCAAGTATTAGATTTTAGAGCAGGCTGAAGTCTAATCACTAAGATTGGAAAGTCCTCAAAATTGTGAAAATACGCTTTCAACCTTACTTCGGAAACAATTCATAAGCCAAATCTCAAGGCGAGAAACTCATTATAGCGGCGCATAGCTTCCATTCGGAATGCGCCCCCAATTGCCATCTCCATTCCAGCTTCTGGTTGAATTTTGGAAATTGGAAGAATGATACGTGATAGCCAGTTTGAACCATGTTCGTCTTCGTCTTCCAAATGACTATAGAAATACTTACACCTTAACGCTGCGTCGGGATAGAGACGCTCTAATCCAGTAGTAATTGCATGATTACGATTCGAGTCAAAAAGCTCAGGCATTGCAAGACTTCCCAAGCTCCTGAAGTAGTGCTGTCGGTTGAAACCAAAGCAAAAGTAAAGGTTGTAGCCTGCATAAGGTCGCCAGTCATTCCAGATCGGAAACTTTGGAGGCTCTATGTTTAACGCCTTAAGCATTCTTGTAAACAGATTGATGTGGGAATTTTGCTCTATCCCATGTCCACATTCATCCCACATGTTGCTAGTTATCTCTGCCTTGACTATCTCTGAAGAATACAGTTGTGCTAAAGCAAGCGCATCAAAGAAGCGGAAGCATAGAGGTGCTTCTGACCGCAGAAATAATTTGAAATTCTCGATAGTTGCTTGAGTCTTGAAGAAGTTTAATACAGCTCGATCTGTCTCTGATTCTTTATGTGCTTGGTCGATAAACCATACGGAAAGTGACTCTGGATGATTTATTGTATGGTCGTGTGGAAGCTGATGCAAGATACGTGGCAGCTCGTAATTCATCCATGCCGTTTCTAGTTGTCTACGAATGTTCAACAACCAAGGACTATGCTCGTGTTGGCAAACAGGTGATAAAGGGTGACACAAACTTACTTCGTAGATTTGGTAGAGCGTTTTGTGAATTTCTAGAAGTGCAAGAGGATCTTCTTGTCTGAATCCTGCATCTAATGCTGTAGCTAAATCAACATCTAAAGTTCTTAAAATGCGATCTGATAGCAGTAAGGATTCGTGATTGTCTGAAAGAAGATAGGCAACTCTTTGTGAGAGTGTAATGGCTTCTGTTGGAGCTTGAGGTATGGAAAAAGCAGGAACATCAACGATTTGATGTTTTAATTGATAGTGAAGCAAAGTTCTAATCATGCGATGAGTTTGTGTTGAGCACAGGACTGGAATTTGAAGGGGGGGCTACCTTTTCAGAACTTCAACCTTCCTAGATTTACTGTTATGGCTGGTTTCTGCATCATTAATTCTCCTGAATTTGCAAACTGCTTGCAGTCAGCATGAGTATCTGCGGCAAGGACTGACAGATAGGTTCAAAGTGTATTTTACTGAGATGGCAGAAATAGTGACTGCTCAATCTCTTGCTGAACGTTGGCATCAATTCGGCAATCGCTTTTGAGACAGACAACGAGAAGCAGATTGGCGTGATAATACTGATGCAGTAAATTGCGCTGCTTCTCAGAAAACAGATGAATGTTTGAGCTTTGCGGTTCATCACTCTCTGCATAGTCATACCGCCAAACTTCACCCTGACTGTAGTAGGGAACAATAGTGCGTCTTAGTTGGTCACCCCATTCTTTTCCACTGTCTTTTAACCAGTTTCTGAAGATTGTTGGATCAATATCACTACTAAATCCAAATTCTAGCGGTATTTCTGCATTGAGCTTGCTCAGTTTCTTTCGTAATTTTGGATCTTCCACTCTTTCCAAAACCCGTCTTGCTGTTTCGGCGCGAGCGAAAGTAACTGCTAGCGCGGGATCGAGATCAGGAAGATCAGTGAGGTCAGGAAGCTCGTCACTTCTGTTCTTAAGAATGTCGTAAACTCCGCAACGCGCAGCGCGTGCCAAAAAAGAGGAGCAAGTAAAAATGCGAGTGAAATCACAATCCAGAACCCATCCTAGGGAGCGTTCTGGATCGATCGCGATATCAAAATCCAGATAACAAGCTCGAATTGCTGCTAGATTGTGTGTATGTCCCAAAGAAGCCGATAGACGCTTAGCTTTTTCATCAACCCACTTAAGGAATGCTTGTAGTTCCTGATCCTCTGCTAGCATTTCATCTATTTTTGCCTTCATCAGTTTAAGCAGGCTGTTAGCAATCACAAGCATTTCGGTTGTTAAAAGAAACACCTCTCGCCAAGAACGATGGGTTAGATACTGCATTAACTCCTTTAAGATCGGGCTGTCCATCGAATGCGGGTCGCAATTAGCTACAATATGCTTTGCGGTGAAGTATTCATGGAATGTCAGATGAGAAAAGGAGTAGAGGCGCTTCGCTTGCTCTGTCAGAAGACCATGTTGCGCTTCGATCGACTTGAGTATGGCTTCACTATCTAACTCTAGATTGCCTTGAGGGTGATTGCACAATCTGCTGGTGTAGTCTGCAATTTCCCGTTCAGCGTCTTCTTGCTCGAAAATACAATTGTCTTTGATAAAGGTTGAATAAGCAAGTTGACTGAGTAAGTATTCTTTATGCTTGAGGGAAAGCTTTTTGTACACCTGCGCCCGCTCAATCGATCTCTTTGCATCCCATTTCTTCAATAGAACCTCCAACCCGTCTCGATACAGGTCTGAATGCTGAGTTGGAAAATCTCCGGAGTCTTCAAAGACTAAGCATAATAAAGTTAGCAAAAGTGGGTTTGCTGCCAACTCTCGAATAGGCTTACTTTCTTTTGAATTCAACTTTTGAAGGAATTTCGTTCCTTGAATTGAGTTCTCTTCGCTGTCGAACCATCCCTTCACAAAATAAGCAATTTGCTCATCTTCAAATTCAGAGATTTCTACCTCTGTAAAATTTGTGAAATCGTACTCCGCTGCGGCAAGACGGCATGTAATGATGAATCTACTTTTGTAGAAATTGGAATAGTTGATGAAATTTTCAATTTCACGCTTTACACGATTCTTTTGATCTTCTCTAACCTCATCAAGCCCGTCTAGTAGAATTAGACCACGTCCTTCATTTAACACTAATTCAAGATTAGCTAACTCAATATTAAACAATGAGCTAATGTATGTCAGTAGATTGGGTTGGAGAGAGGTTTCAGCAAAGTCTTTTAACCTAATAAAAAGTGGAACAAACTGTTTCAACGCTTGTTTGGAAGAGCAATATTCATCAAGACATTCATTGATTGAGGCACGAGTCTCAGCACAATGCTTATCAATACAATGCGCCTCAATGCACTGCATCGCTAAATACTTCAGAAAAGTTGTCTTTCCCGCACCAGGTCTACCTAAAATAATCAGCTTCTCAAATTTTTGAACAGCTTCTATACCGGGCACTTGCCCCTCTACTACGTCTCCTAAGTTAAAGCGTTCACAATCTTTTGAGGAAATCTTCTCTAATAAATCTCGCAGCTCTCTGCGCTGTCTACATCTTATGGACTCAAGAATATTAACTCTTGTGTAGATACGATTTAAGGTCAGTGGCTGAGCCATGTCTAACACTCGCATCATGCTGCACAAGTGATAAATCTTTTCTCGCACTTGCTTACGAAGATCCTCTACTAAAATGTCAATATTTGCTGACAAATGCGAGCTGCTGTCGTCAGAGATACCTAAATCCATTAACGTCAGACCTACTGCTGCTGCAATATTCTCAACAATCCAGCGTTGCACTCCACTTGTGCAAGATTTTGTGCCAAGCACTCGTCTAACCGTATCTACAGAGGTATATGCTTTATCTGCTAAGACCTCCTGTGTGAACCCCGCCGATTTATAAGCTATTCTCAGTTTGTTTTGCCCCGCTTCACTCAGCTGAATTGTATCAACTTGACCCATTTCAGTTTTTCCTTGTAATGGACATTTACACTATAGCGACGTTGAACTTGAGAGAGTAGAGCAGAACGGGGCAGTTTTCTTGCCCTATTTGCCCGATCTCAATCGGGCAAATAGGGCAATACTAGTCAACCTATTTGCTCTTAGATCAATGAGTAGCCTCATGCGTAAATGAGGTAGGGGCTACTCAATCGCGTCTGTTCGAGGAAAAGCCCAGCCAATTTAATCCTTTCACTAATTGGGAGAAACAAGAAGATGGCTGTGAATTGGTTCCGTTCTTCTAACAACATTATTGATGGCTCAGACAACGCAGATTATGAATGTGAAGCTGTTATTAGTGAAGTTATCCAACAGGAGAAAGCTTGGAGAGTTGAGTACTTAGGCTCATGGTGGACAGCTCATAGCATTGAATTGATGGTGCTAGTACCGGGAGATATTGTACATGTAGTAGGTCGCAAGAACATTACCTTGCTTATCACATCTCATGTACAAGCGAGGTCAAATTAGATAGTGAGTAGTCAGAGCAGAGATCAAACAATCTAAATCTCTTCTGAACGATTCTTCTGAATTTGCCGTCATACTTCATCCTTCAATATCGATTCACTTGCTCTTTACCGATCTAGAACTATGACCAGAGCGTTATCTCCTCGAATGGCTTTGCTAACAATTTCCGTCATCGCAGGCATCTACTTGAGCTACCTTCAGGATGGCTTTGTCCAACCTCTCGGTCAAGCTCAAGATGTTCTCAATTTTGTAATCTTGGTTAATAAAACGATTGGGCCGCAAAACAAGATCGGTGAATCTAAGGGTAAAGAATAATGTGAACCCAAAGAGATCGCAGATGATACTGCACGATCACGCGATCTCTTTGAATTATGCTGGGATCATCTGCTCGAACTAGCTCTGTTTTATTTGTGAGAATTACTCAATTCGTGACAGCGTGAAACCGTAGTAGGATTGGTTTATCTCTTCAGATTCCCATTGCTTACGAATGCTAGGATTGCTGAAATAAATCATCATTCCTCTGCACCAATTGCAAATGCTTCTTAACTCAGAGGTGATTCTCTCTCAAGTCAAAGAACTTACCACAGGTACAGCGTCAATCCACTTGAACGTAGGCTCTGTCAGAAACTTTGAGATTCTAGTTCCTCCTTTGAGTGAGCAAGAGGAAATTTTGCGGCGAGCGGAAGCAGCTTTTCAATCGATTCATCTTATAGAAGAGGAGTACTGTAAAGCAAGTAAGCTGCTTGAACGACTAGAGCAAATAATTCTTGCTAAAGCTTTTAGAGGAGAGTTAGTCGATCAAGATCCTAATGATGAACCAGCTTGTGATTTACTCGATCGCATCCGTGCTGAAAAGAAAGACCAAACGCTAAAATCTAAGAGCAAGAAAAAAGTAAAGTAGCTAGGTCTAACTGGGTACAGGAAAGAATCCAAAGCGTCCTCGCTCAGGATTACGCGTGAAGATTGTTAGCTCAATTTTCTCTGTGGTCGATTCAGGGGGATGCTCATTTTCAACAATGATGATCTGACTATCATTATGATTATTAGCTAAGTACTCATAGAATCTAATCTTAAGATCAGTTCCTTCCAGACTATCAGCAACTCCTTCAGGTTCGTAATAAGCTAATAGAGGTGAGTCTAGGACAACGAACCCTGGGTGAGGTAGATTCCTCTCCCGACAAAACTCCATCAAGCCAATGCTCATAGCAGCATGAGTAATCGCTCTAAGTCCTTTTCCGCGACTTGTACGAAGTTGACCATTGATAACGATATCCTTGTCTGATTCGTCAAAGTGAACGCGATCGCAATTCGGAAAGCCCCATGTTTGCAGCAGATGTTGAACCTTTTGAGAAAAGGCATCGAGTACAGATTTAGATAAGTCTATTGTTGGAACGGCGAGGTTACTTAAAGTTTCGGAGGTCTCAAGAAGATTGAGTCTTTTCTCTTCCAAATGCTCGATGCGATATGATACATCAATAACTTTTTGTAACTGATTGGATCTTCCTAGCAGCTCATTCAGGCTAGCTTCCGCATTACCGAGCGCAGGTGCAAGAATGTCCTGAATCTCTTGAGTAAGTGATTGAATTCGAGGGTCTAACTCTTCTTTACGTGCAGTTACCTCTTCTAGCTCATTTTCAAGGTCAATTACAGTATCCTCAAGATCAATCAAAAGCTTGGAAATCTTGGAAATCTCAGCTCTTGCAGCTTCAATGTTTTGTTCAACATTGCCATCGCATACTTCTTGGTAGTGTTGTTCCTCTGGGGGAGACCCACAAAGAGGACACGGAGCATGATCTAAAAGAACAAATAGCGTTCCTGACTCTTGTATTGCTTCTAGACGCTCAATATCAATTTGGTAATGTCTTTGCAGAAGCTGGAAACGAGACAATAAACCATTAATCTCTGCTATCCTATCCAGAAATGATTGCTGCTCGTCTAAAATCGATCGACGAATTTGCATCCGCTCGTTTAAATCGGATTGCGCTTGTCTAATAATGTGCCCTTGTTGCTCAAATGTAGCTTCTAGTTCTAAGAGTTGATTTTGAGCTTCTGTAGGCGTGATGCCTATCTGGTTGAGTTCTTCGTGCAGTTCACCTAACCATTCATTAAGCATTTCAAGCTTGGCAGCGTTCGATTGTTGACGGTTTGTTGCCTCTGCCTGTTGTTGAGCATAGCTGATTAGAGCACTATCATCTAATCCGGTAAGTAGTAGCTTGAAAACAGAATAATCTGCGGTATTGCTAGTCCTCTGTTCAGATAAGAATGGAGATCCGCGTTTGGTAATGCTGTTTTCCTGAACTACTACTAACTTTGAGAGATTTCGGAAGCTGAGATTTTGGGTGTCTCCAGCTTGACTCTTCTTTACTCTTTTGCCCGCTAATCTAAGGGACTGCAATAGGTAGCTGGAAAGGGAGTTAGTATTTTCCGAATGTTTTGCTTTAAGAATAATTCCAGTAGAGCTAGGGTTGCTTAGGAGCCAGTCTCCATCCCATTTCTGGAAATCTCCGCCAGTCGTACTTCTTTGAAGAGTGAACTGACCGTCAGCGTCTACAGTCTCCAGACTTAGTCTTGCTCGATCGTAACCGATCCGTTCTGGAATATCTCTGAGTGGATCTCTAGCACCTAAGAGATAATCAATAGCTTCAACAATAAATGACTTTCCAGTGTCAGATGCTCCACAAATCACATTTAAGCCACTACGAAACCGTAGTAGAGCAGGTTCTTTGCCTTCTCGACCAATAAATGAGATTCCACGTAACTGAAGAGGTTGCCACGTCATCTTACCTCTCCTACGCGCTCAATAGGCTGAAATTGTGAGGACCATTCTCTAAAGAATTGCCTTTCCAAAGATTGCAAGTCTTCGATCGTAGAAGTGCTAAAAGTTGTAGCGACCCAATTAGCTCGTTCTCTAAGTTTTAAGAGATATGGTGAAGTAAGCATGGACAGAAATGCACTAGCGCTGTCTGTTGCAACATACTGAAAGCCGCTGGACGAAGCAGATCGCTCTATCAATTGCCGACTCATCATCAATAAAATGCCATGCTCAACTAACTTACGCCGTACTAACAGTTCCCCAGATCGTGAAGGAAGAGAAGCGTGCAAACTCTCTGGTCCACCGACATCTCCTGTATGCACTGTTAAGTAGTCGAAATAAACTAAGTATTGCAAATCGAGTTGGCGTGGAAAAACTGCTGTCAAAATGACAAGCGATCGAATTCCAGTTTCAATTGGGCTATTAAAAGGTGCTGCCATTTTAAGCCTCCTCGGTCTGGGGAACCCAAATTAATCTGTTGTCATTTGCAAGTTGATGGCAAACACCTTGCTTATCTTGAATTTCAGCGGCAATGGTAAGGGGATTCGATGTTATAGAGAGATTTGCCGCTTGATTAAGAGTATTTTTCATACGAGACAATCCATCGCTATGTTCACTATCGCAGGTATCGATCACCCCATGAAATACTTCGTCTTGAAATTTTTCAAATGTTCCAACAGGTACGGTATCGCGAGCGAAGTTACGTAATGATTCAGCATGGTAGAAGCGTGTTCTTTGTCTCTGAAAGTCTCTTGCTAGAGCGGGCGAGAGGTCTGAAATATCATTCACGGATGCCTTGAGATGATCCTGGTAAGCTGCAAATAACTGCTGCACGTAACGAGTTTCTTCGTGGCTACACTCGTCAGGCGGCAAGGGAGCCTGCGGACGTGCAGGTAAACCTCCGCCAAATCTTACGGCATGGTAGTGGGTTCGACTGTGGTCTTCAATCAGATCAACGAAGGATTTTGATGAAAAGATGGAGAAATCGAATGCGTTAAACCATTGAAGGAAATCTCCTTCAAGCTTAACACTCGTAGTTTTTGTAATTCCATCGCGGCAGTATTTATCCCAACATGCTTTCGCTTCTTCCTTCAACTTTTTAGGGTTTCCGAGTAACTTTTCTAGAGATGTGCCGACACCCTTAGATGGTACGAAGTAATGCTTGCGTGGAGGTGAATATTCTCCTTTGTAGGAATAATAGGTGATCTTTCCAATCTCAACCCAAATGTCACTTGGACAAAGAGGATTTTTATATTGCTTACATTGAAAATTATCCCATTCTTGATCCCACCCACCCGAAGTGATGAACCCAACGATATCAACACCTAAATCCCCAGATCCGCCAAGTCGTCTAACCTTGACATATTGATTATCTATTGAGACAGCCCACTCCTGAATAAACTCTTCCCACTCGGACGGCGAAAAAAATTGCACGCGGATGGGTTTGGGAATGGGATTGCCGTTCAAAACATGATGTGCCGACGGACATGGGGAAGATGTCCTCGGTATGATTGGCTTTAAGTCGTCGTCAGTAATCAAGGGTAATGATATTTGCTGAATGTAGAATTATAGTTGTGAACTGAATGATACAGCAGTTTATCTCATTAATCAGAGAAGATGTATCGAACTTTCAGCGTTCTCTCTGCTTAATATTAAGTAGCTATAAAGATGTAAGTATTGTTATTAACATTAACTAAATCTGTATTATTTCATCAGCTACCTTTAGTCATCGCAATCGAAGGAATTTCGAGCTTGTAGAGTATTCCAGGTAGAGCATCTGCAATCGCAAGTGGCAGTTTTTGAGCGATAGGAGGTAAAAAGGCTCTGTGAGCAGCGATCGTAGATGTCGTCCTCAATATAAATGAAGGGAAATCTAGGTAAAAGGGTGATACACCCTGAAGTCATGCAAGTGCGGAGATTCGAGTCTCATGAAACGAGGAGGATTATCGATTTTCTGTCCATCCTGCTCGGACTTATCCATCTGTAGAGCAATCCCCCCTCAAACGATCGGATTGCCCAAAGATCGTCGTTGGTGCAAATCAAAGTATAACGACATGCAATGGTTTCGACGAGTCCGGGAGTGTCAGACCTGCAAGCACAAATTCCCAACAGCAGAAACCAGTGAAAGCCTGCTTGATGAGATGGCTAGGCTACGAGAGCAGCTTGCTGAAGAAAATAGGCAGAAGACTCAGGAGTTACTCGATCTTCACGAACAACTTGCAGAACATAATCGAAAGGTTATGAGACGCATCCGAGCACGAGGAAACTGGGTTGTTCGGGAGGAGACCATTGCGCTAGAGTTAGCTCAAGAGTTTGTTCGACGATCAGCATGGTGGCTGAATCATCCGTCGGGACAAGATGTGAGAGCGCCTCGATACGCAGAGCGAATTTACAAATCAGCTCATGGCTGGACGCTTGAGTTTGGTGCAAACAAATTTCTGGTTGGCAAGGCGATCGAGCGATGCCAAAAAGTCGTAATCGCCTTTCTTGAATCTACGGAATCTGTAAAGCCGCAATCGCTTGCAGATCTAAAAAAGGCGCTTTCCTTGCAGATTAGTGGGTCGGTTGCCAACTGCAACGACGAAGAATATCAAGGTTGTTATCCGGTTTACTCCGGTCAGCTAGTTTTTGGTAATGCGGCGATCGATATTGCTGATGCAGTCGATTTTCTGTTTGAGGAAGCAGAGATAGATGCATTATTTATCAGATGAGGGTTGCTCATCAACTGTAGCATTATTGGATTAGCTAGAATCGCCTTGACCCTCCTGCTGTAATTGTCCCAAACCTCTACTGGGTGCCAACTCCTATCGAACCGAATTGACACCCAGTAGAGGTTTGAGCAGAGATTAACAGGAGAGTGAAACCAGAAATTTGTTTCTCACGTTTTCAAGTTGTCATCTATTTTGATTAGTAGTCAACTTATACGTCTTCCACTTGCATAGTTGAAGATTGCAATCAGATAGTTTGGAGCGGCAATTGCCATAAGTCCAATTGCGCTTCCAACCGGAAACATGAACAAGCCCAGAATTATTGACGCTGTGCGGGCTATCTAATTCTGTTTGTTGTGCGTCGAGTATCGACTCTTACACAATTCCGGTGAAAAGATCTTAGAAAGCTCAGATATAGCAATTACATTTCTCGTGCTAGGGCTGCTTCTAATGGTGAGTCGTCACGTTCTGGTCTGCGCGTTGCCCTGAATTTTCGGGAATCTTATGATTGACGCCTTCTAGAAGGTTGAACGATTTCACTCCTGTTTATTCATGTGGAGCATTTGAATGGTAAATCCTTACCCTTTCAAAGGTGGCAATATTTCCAATTATGAGACATTTATTGGGCAAGCCGGAACCTACAATACTCGACATATTCCAACAGGTGAATCTATTCCTTGCGTTCAACCACCTCACCAGGCAATTGACACTGTAGTTCAACCTTCTGGTTTAGATATGCTTCCAATTGCCAATCTTGCGCTGGGTGTTCTCAATCTAGGTGTAGGAGTCTACAATGCCTCTAAGCTTCGTAAAATTGGCAAAAAGCTCGATCGTAATCATGAGCAAATTCAATCTTATTTTGGCAGCATTCAAAAAGCACTGAATGGGCAACAGCGCACACTTGAGGTTCTAGCCTGCAATCAATACAACCTCTCTCAGAAAATGGACATTCTCCGTCAGGAAATGCATTCTGAATTTGAGCATGTTGTTAGGGAGATCCGAGATACTGAGGCAAATCGGCGGAGAAGAGAATACTACGCGAACACTCATGAACTGCTTGAGGTCTATGAGCGATTTGTTGATCATCTCCCCGACTTGGTAGAAGCCGATCGCCTAATTGATCGCGCAGAACGATTAGAGTCCTTGGTACAGGCTGAGCTTAACCAGATTACGTTGGGCGAACCTTGTCGATTACCGTTAGTAACAGCGTTGTCTTTCAGTGTTAGGGCGAAAGTTGATGCGTTTGAAGCTAAAGGTGGAAAATATTTGGATTCCGCCGATAAAGCGATGCAGAAATTGAAAGCACAGATTTGTCGAGAAGCGTATGCTCTTTGTCATGGGCATAGTCTTTACTTTGTAGGCGTGCAGATGCCTGAGATCATCTATCAATATGCTCTATTACATCGAGGTGTTAATAAAGGACTCCATCTGCGATGCGAACCAGAACTTGATTTTGCGTTCTATCAAGATGAAATTAAGTGGGATGACGGTTTGGATGAATTTCGCAACCTTTTCGATAAAGCAGTAATTAATGCTGTTCAGGATAGCGAAAGAATCATAGAAAAGACCAAAATTAATCTGAAAACGTTAGCAGATTATGACTGGTACATACGCTTTGCAAATGAGGATAGATTGAACTTTGATATTCACTCGCGTCAAACAATTCAACTGAGCGAGATTCTCAAGAAAATTGGTCATCCTACTCCTGTCGAGGGTGCGATTCGCAAGTGCGATCTAAATGCTCTTATGCTGTTTGCTTTGCCTGAAGCTGCCCAGAAATTTGAAGACTATGTTGGTAGTGTTCTAGATATGTGGATATATGGCAGAATGAAAACGATGTGTTAGAGGGCTGAGTCGAGATGGTCCTAGAACCTGTTCAATGTCCCGATTGCCAGAGTGTGGATGTCGTTAAGCATGGTCGCAGTGCTGCTGGAAAACAACGGTATTGTTGCCGTAACTTAGAGTGTTCGAGACGATCATTTATCTTGAACTTTAGCTATCGAGGACGACTGCCTGAAGTCAAAGCGCAAATCA
>NZ_KB731325.1:10583-10905 GCF_000353285.1 Leptolyngbya boryana PCC 6306 | reverse complement strand
GGAAACATCTAACTTTGAGAACTCGGATCAAGCGGCTTGCCAGAAAGACGATCTGTTTTTCCAAGACTGAGAAGATGCATGATACTGTGATTGGATTATTCATCAATCGTCATGAGTTCGGGCGAGCAGGGTAGTGTTCTAGATATGTGGATATATGGCAGAATGAAAACGATGTGTTAGAGGGCTGAGTCGAGATGGTCCTAGAACCTGTTCAATGTCCCGATTGCCAGAGTGTGGATGTCGTTAAGCATGGTCGCAGTGCTGCTGGAAAACAACGGTATTGTTGCCGTAACTTAGAGTGTTCGAGACGATCATTTATCTT
>NZ_KB731325.1:9983-10483 GCF_000353285.1 Leptolyngbya boryana PCC 6306 | reverse complement strand
TGCATGATACTGTGATTGGATTATTCATCAATCGTCATGAGTTCGGGCGAGCAGTATAACGTTATGCCCACACATCTAGAACACTACCGGCGAGCAGTATAACGTTATGCCCACACATCTAGAACACTACCGACTATGTTCAGGACGAATTTAAGTGGGCAGAGCGTCTTCAATTGGCGGGTTCTCGTGATCGTAAAGTTTTAGGGGACTAGTCCCCTAAAACTTTACCTCCATGCTTCCTGGGCGTGATTATGAAATATTGAACTTAGATTTCTCAACGAATACTGCGTTTGCGACTCCAAATTCATATTCATACGACAGATTAAGCTGTCACTTCTGCTAGGCAACCTAACATATTCCCTGAGCTTCTCTAAGTCAAGTAAGAATGTGAAAAAGTGCTTCTACCATCATTGTTAGATTCATTCTAGATATCACAATTCTATCGATTCTCAATCTGATAACTTCAGTAAGTTTAGAATCGAAAATCTAAATTACATTGA
>NZ_KB731325.1:0-9883 GCF_000353285.1 Leptolyngbya boryana PCC 6306 | reverse complement strand
AAATCTGTCCCTGAGGATTCGTTCATTGAGGACTAGGAAGCGAGGTCAGTGCGACAATATGTTAGAAGTCATCTGGCTGTCGCCCGTTGCATAGTCGTCACTGACCTTGCCTATTCTCAGGGCAATTCTGATCTCTTCGGTACTGCCCTTGTCTACCCATAAACTTACTTGAGGACAACAGTATGGGGTAGTCCTAAACAGGTAAGGATAAAATGAAAGCTGATGTTTAGATTTTCCTGGTGTCGCAGTCATGCTTTCTTGTCCCAGTTGCGAGTCCAAACACGTCGTCAAAAATGGCAGAATCCATAACGGCAAACAGAACTATCGTTGTCGAGACTGTAGACGACAGTTCGTGCAAGACCCGCAGAACAAACTCATTGATCAGGCGACTAAAGACTTGATTGATAAGTTGCTGTTAGAGCGGTTGTCATTGGCAGGAATTGCGAGAGTCACCGGGGTTTCTGAGCTATGGCTGCAACGCTATGTGAATGCCAAATATGGTGCTGTGCCGCGACGGGTGAGCGTGAGCGCTAAAAAAAGGGGCGATTAACCATCCAGTGCGACGAGTTGTGGTCGTTCGTTGACCACCAAGGAAACAAGCAGTGGGTTTGGTTAGCGATAGATGCAGAGACACGGGAAATTGTGGGCGTGCATATCGGAAACCGTTCAGAAGTGGGATCTACAGCCTTGTGGCAATCCTTGCCTCCAGTCTACCGACAATGTGCCATCTGCTATACCGACTTCTGGGCAGCGTATGCAGCAGTCTTACCCAGTCAACGGCATCGGGCAGTTGGCAAGGAGAGTGGTTTGACCAACCGGATTGAACGATTCAACTGCACCCTGCGTCAAAGAATCTCTCGGTTGGTGCGAAAAACCTTGTCGTTCTCCAAGAAGGTGGACAATCACATTGGAGCGATCTGGTACTTCATTCATCACTACAATGCATCCTTACCTGGTTAGGACTACCAGAACCCGAAGTTAATGCAATTTTGGTGCGATTCGTTCCTACACGAAAGGCTGAAAAGCCAATAAGGTAGGGCTTCTGAGAGATAACCCAACCTGGGTTGAGTTCGCACTTGTAATCTCTCTCAGATGATAACTTGATGTTCTTATAGGTGATTGCCTCTGACTAAGACCAGACAGCTAATCCTATCCGCCAGGTATAAGGCGTGACAGCATAACTCCCATCTGAACGGTTTAGCGCCAATTGGATGAAGAGGGGTTAAATGTCGGTATCTGAGAGCCTTACTCAGAAATCCCGGCTAGCAAGTGTGCATGGGTAAAGCGGACTGAGTTTGAACGTATGCCTGAACCATCGCAACATTGAACCCAGTGAAATTAGGCTGCAAGGAATGTAAGGCAACGCCTGAATTCCCACAACACTGGAAACAAAAAAGTTACTGGCTTCAGAACCTGTTTCTCAAAATTAAGCAGGTTTTTATACCCAAAGCAAGCCCGGTGGAGAGTACGAACCTAAACACACAATCCAAGAATACCAGGAACGAAGTAACACGACCTGTTTCCACTCCGAAAGGTCGAAGATTCGGAGCAGGGACTAAACCCGAAAGGACAGGCGTGAAGGATGGTCTAAGAAGCCAATGCCTAGAGTAATGTCTAGGATATGCAGACGTAGACCCGATAGTACGGAATGAAGACCCTTTACTAGGAGTAAAGACGATGATGCACCCAGCAATGGGGAGCGATGAATGGAAAAACCTCAACTGGAAACGAATCCAGAAGACGGTTATCGACTCCAAACCAGAATCTTCAAAGCCAAGCGTCGTGGGAATACCAAGCAGGTTCACAGACTCCAGAAACTGTTGATGAAATCTAGGTCGGCTAAGCTCCTTGCAGTCAGGCGAGTCACTCAGGATAACCAAGGAAAGTCAACCGCAGGGATAGATGGAATTAAATCCTTAACCCCTGATCAACGACTACACCTCGTCAACTTCCTGACCCTAAGCGGAAAAGCAAAACCGACGCGAAGGGCGATGATTCCAAAACCCGGAACGACGGAAAAGCGACCGTTAGGAATTCCTTGTATGATTGAAAGAGCAAAGCAAATGCTCGTTAAACTTGCATTAGAGCCTGAATGGGAAGCGATGTTTGAATCGTGTACTTATGGGTTTCGACCTGGACGAGGCGCTCATGATGCTATCGAAGCGATCTTTCTCAGTATCAAGCATAAAAGCAAATATGTCTTAGATGCGGACATTCTGAAATGTTTTGATAAAATCAACCAGGAAAAGCTACTAGAAAAGCTGAATACCTTCCCGAAACTTGCTAAGCAAATCAAGGCTTGGCTGAAATCGGGAGTCGTCATGGAGGGACAGTTATTCCCAACACCAGAAGGGACACCGCAAGGAGGAAACCTTTCACCACTCCTAGCTTTGGTCGCTCTACACGGGTTGGAAACAGCAATCCGAGGAAGCATTCGTCAAAGTATTAAAGCACAAAAACAACTGACGGTTGTGTTCTATGCAGACGACTTTGTAATTCTCGACCCATCACTTGACACAATTCAAAAGTGTAAACTAGCAGCACAAGCCTGGTTACAGGAGATGTCCTTAGAGCTAAAGCCTAGTAAGACCTGCATCTCTCATACGCTCACCCCGTATGAGGGAAAGGTGGGCTTCGATTTCCTCGGATTCAACATCCGCCAATACCTGGTTGGTAAGCATCAATCGGGTCGAAACTGGAAAGGTGAAAGGCTGGGCTTTAAGACGATCATCAAACCAAGCAAGCAGAAGATAAAGCTACACATGGAAGCATTAAGCAACATCATTAAACGGCACAAGACGGCATCACAAGAGGGGCTAATTGGGCAACTGAACCCGTTGATTCGGGGATGGTGTAATTATTACTCCACAGTGTGTAGCTCGAAAATCTTCTCTCGCTGTGATTGGATTCTCCAATCTTCACAGTTGAGAGCTTGGGCAAGATACAGAACCAAAAGATGGAACCTTAAAACCTTTAACCGATATTGGCACAATGTTGATGGCAAGTTGACCTTCTCAACTCAAAGTGGGGTAGAACTCATTTCTCACACTGATACCGCAATCAAACGCCATCTGAAAGTCAAAGGAGATCGGAGCTATTTTGATGGGGACGTAATTTACTGGAGTACGAGACAAGGCAAACACCCAGAAGTACCTAATCGAGTAGCACGACTACTCAAGAAGTATCGAGGGAAATGCCCAGAATGTGGATTGCTGTTTGTAGAAGGCGATCTGATTGAGGTTGACCACATTATCCCGAAACGGAAAGGTGGAACAGAT
This sequence comes from Leptolyngbya boryana PCC 6306, assembly GCF_000353285.1. Classification (NCBI taxonomy): domain Bacteria; kingdom Bacillati; phylum Cyanobacteriota; class Cyanophyceae; order Leptolyngbyales; family Leptolyngbyaceae; genus Leptolyngbya; species Leptolyngbya boryana. The sequence continues at coordinate 6,605 of NZ_KB731325.1, read as the reverse complement.
CACTTCGAGAATCTGCAACCTCTTCATCGCCATTGCCATGACGTGAAATCTGCCCGTGACACAATTCACGGCGTAGAAGGTGCTGATGACAACAGCCGGACTGTTGAGTAGCCGTGTGCTGGGAAACTCGCAAGCACGGTTCCGAAAGGGAGGGTAGTAGGGCGACCTGCTACTCGACCCTAACCAACTGGTCTCGTTTGTCACTTTAAAGTTTTTGCAACAGAACCTGATTTTCCGCAGGCTTCGATTGAAGTTGCGGTGCGTTACTGGGAGGTGCTTTGAGGATAGTATCAACTACGGTAAAGGGACTCCGGCAGCTTTGAGTGCCAGTGTGAGAACCAGCTTTGCAGCCTCACTTACGGTTGTCTCACTGGCTTTGTTCGCCATTGCTTTGCCCCACAGGGCTAATCTCTTCTTAATGGCAGGATTTGTCTTGGCTTGGTTTGCCAAATCAGTTGCGACCTGTTGCTGAGAGTCTGCGACGGTTACACCTTGATTCTGAAGTTGTTGCAGTAAGTCTTGAATCTGCTGAGCCGCTTGCGTGAGATCTTGGCTCATGTTGACGTATTGAATATTGCTTTGTTGACTTCCAGATTGAGCAGTATCGATAAAGTTACCAATGTTAGAACCTCGAAAATCGTATTTGGAAGATTGGTTCTCAGCCATTGTTTGAATAACCTTTTCTAAATTCGCATTACTTTGACGCAAGTATTTTACACTGTCTTGGTGTTCCGCTACTCGCTCTTCTAGCTGTCGAATTTGCCCTTCATAAAGTTGTTTTGCTTGACGCTCGATTTTTGCTTTGTCTGCTTCGAGTGAAACTTCCAAGCGAATGATAAAAGCTCCATCGCTTTTCTTTTCGATCGCTTGAATGGAGAGATTTTCATCGCTGTATTGCGATCGTAATTCTTGAAAGGATTGGAAGAAGGCTTTCCAGTCGATCCCATCTCGGAAAATTAAATCAACCGTGTTTAAGGCTTTCTGAAAGAGTGTTGTAAATTCTCCGGGTGCAAACTCGCTGCTGCTCGGTCGGCGCTCTTGTTCATTTTCAAGTAAGTAAACAAACTTGGCATCTACATCTTGCAGATTTGTGGTGCTGTCAATATTCCAGGCTTCGATACACGCACCTGTGAGGTATGCACCTGTAAAATTAGCGCCAATGGCTTGCGCTTCGGTGAGATTCGCGTGTTGTAAATCGGCATAAGTGAGAATGGCTTCACCGAGATCAGCATACTTGAGGATTGCGCCATTGAGTTTAGCGCTAGTTAAGTCTGCGCCTCGGAGATTAGCGCTTTCAAAGTTTTGATTGATGCCTTTGCCTGTGACTAATAGTTCTCGAACGTTGCGATTCGTCAGAATGGAGTCTCCAACCTGAGCGCGGTTCAATTTCTTGGCATCTTTCCAGCAAACTTGAGTCAAGGTTGTTTCTTGCTTGCGGCTATTGGCAAAGTTAGTGTTTTTGAGTAATGCGCCTGAGAATGTTGTACCTGTTAGATCAGCACCCTGAAAGTTGGTTCCTCCCAAAGCGCTAAGCGTAATGCCAAAGCTTCGAGCTAATGCAAACTTTTCATCTTCTTTAGACATCCGCCAAGCAACATAGAAGCTCAGAATCATCGTCAAGACTGCGACTGTAACTGTAACTCCGCCTGCGATTCCGATTACGACGCTGCCTGCGAGTGCGAGTGCGAATGCGAATGCAGCGCCAACTGCGCCTGTGCCTGTACCTGCGATTGCGACTATGCCTGCAACCGCAACTCCGACTCCGACTGCGACTGTGACTGTAAGTAGGGTCGCGACTGCGCCTGCTGCGACTGCGCCTGCGACTGCGCCTGTGACCGTGATTCCGACTGCGATTGCGACTGCGCCTGCGACTGCGCCTGCGACTGCGATTGCGACTGCGACTGCGACGCAGAGCATGATCGTTCCAAACGCTTTAGCTGTTGCGCCTCGACAAGCGATCGCAAAATAAACTGCTCCTAATACGAAGAGAAAGGCTAACCCTGGGAGAATCGTATATTGCTGAATACCTTTCGGTGTGAAGTAAGAGGCGACGATCGCAGCAGTAAAAAATATCGAAACAAAGTTTAGAAGCGCTGAAAGCACCAAAGCACTCACCGCTTGAAGAATCACCCAGCGCTTTCGCAATCCTGCCTTTGCTCCAGTAAACTTTGCTTCTCTCAAAATCGCATTGGTAAACGTTGCTCCTCGAATATCCGCACCCGAAAAATCCGCCCCAGTCAAATCTTGACCTTTGAAATTCCAACCACGCAGATTCTGACGAGAAAAATCGTTCATATCAGGGGCAACGTCAATCATTTCTCTATAGAAATAACATAGAGATCTCTCGGTTGCTTAAGTGTTACAGAAATTACTTTTGTTTATTGAATACCAGTAACCGAAACAAGATCTTTTGAACACTGTATTTCTTGAACACTGTGGCAACTTGCACATCAAACGGCATGGTTCAAAAAGGGCGGTTTTAAGGTAACAGTGGCACGACAAATCTGCTCCTCATTTCGAGGATGATCTGAATCGAAAAGGCTTGTCGAGTTAAGCTTGTCGGAAGAGCTGGAACCCTAATAGTTCTAATCAGTGGAGATGACTCGCACCCATCATCAACTGCTTTAGACTCTTGCCCACCCGTTCTGGAACGGCACTGCGAATGAAACAGCGATGATTTAGGAAAAACTGGAGCAACCCCAAGTGTCGAGTCTCAAATTATTTTGGCTCTTACGCAATTTTAGTGATTTGAGCTTTGAAAGTTCTCTAAACCATTGAACGTACGTTACTGATGAAGCGCGATTGTGCCCCTTTTTGTCGAGTCTGAAATTATTTTTCGTTTCGTCTCAAATTAAATTTCGTGATTAGAACGCTAAAACTGTCACTAGGCTTAGAACTGAGCATCGAGTAGTACAACTTGAGTGAGAGCCGAAGTGCGTCTCAAATTATTTTTCGTAAATTTCTGGAGCAGTTGTCTCAAATTAAATTTCGCGATTTACGAGATATTACGAACAGAGAAATTGTGTAAAGCGCGAGCTGAAGCAGTCTTGTGCGGGTGTAGAGTAACTGCGACAAATCTCAGATTAAATTTCGCAACCATTAGGTAAGGCAATGGAGGAAGTGGATCGATCTGCATCAGTTGCAGACCCCGCATTGGTCTTTGTATGATCGCGCTCATTCACCAAGATTGAGCAGGAGCGCATCAAAGCGATGCAGCAATTGGCGAATGCACCAGATCGTCAAACTTATCTCGCGCTTCAGCAGGAAATCGCCCAGCAATTGAATATGACGGTACGAAACGTGCAGCTTTTGATAAAAGCGTGGCAAACTGAAGGTGTCGATGGGATTGTGCGACAAGGGAGATCGGATCGAGGAGAGCAGCGACTCGATGAAGATTGGAGTGATTACATTCTGCAAACATATCGAGCGGGCAATCGGGGAGGACGGCGCAGGAGCCGTGCCCAGGTTGCTGTTCGAGTAGCAGCACGGGCAATCGAAATCGGAGACTCTCATCCACCAAGTCGAGCGAGTGTCTATCGGGTCTTGCAAAGTGAGCTGGAACGACAGGAAGAGCGATCGCGTTGCCGCTCCATTGGCTGGAGTAGTGAAACCTATAATTCTGAAAACCCGTGAGGGGTTAGAAGTTGAAGGAGCAAGCAGGAGGTCAGAGGTTGCGAGCAATTTTGTGAGATCGCTTCTCTTTGGGGTCGCGCCTCGATCCATATCATAAGCATATCAGATATATATATCAAAATTAGGCAATCTAAATCAACGATTCCCCCTGCATGATTACCTGCCATCTCACTGAATTGGGAAGCAGTCCTGTAGAATTCAGGAATTGATCAATGATCGATTTGAGAATGGGAGCAATTGGGTTACAGACTGGGAATAGTGAACCTGTCCAGGCACAACTCGTGCGAATGCAGCAGCAGCACGTTGATGACTTCGAGGACGTTTGGCGTGGGATATTGCAAACCTTGGGGCAAGACGACGGGTTTTGGAGTTGGGCATGGAAGAAACGACTATCGGTTTTGGATGACCGATTTGAAGCATATGCGGTCGAATATGAAGGCTTAACCCAAGGGTTATTGTGGATTGAAACGCAGTGGCATTATTCGTGGCGTAACCTGGCGCATCGAATTGTATATATTGAAGCCTTAGCGTCAGCGCCTTGGAATCGACGGAGTTTAGATGATCCCCCTTACTTGCGAGGTGTGGGTGCCGCCTTACTGCTTTATGCAAGGCGACGGAGTTATACATTAGGGTATGAGGGACGAGTCGGGCTTCATGCGCTACCCGAAGCGGAAGCGTTTTACCAACGGCAGAACATGCCCGATTATGGGCGAGATCCAGAGAAAGAAAATTTGCGATACTTTGAATACGGCAGATTAACTCAACCACTTTCGGATTGGGGAATGGACGATGAATGAGCGACGACAGCAGCCGATTGAGCCAACGGGGGAATTGATGGACGATCTCACTCATCCCTCGACCCTGGCAGAATTAATGGCGCTAGAAGCAGAGCATGAGGGTGATATTGGTGCAGGATTTCCCGCCTACTCGCGTAATCCGAAACCGCTCACGTCGGAGCAAGTGAAGTGGATGCGGCGCGAAGTGCGACTGCAATCGATGGTGCTGAGTGAATTTGCGGAACTGGTTGAATCGGTGAATTTAGGGGCAGGGAGAGATGTCGCGATCGCAGAAGGTAGACGCCGCATTCGGCAACACCTTGGGAATTTAACCGAGGAGCAACAAAGCTACTTTGCCGCCCTTGTGGATGAAGATCAACAGCAGACCGAAGCCAAGCCGATTCGTGCCCAACTGAAGGCAGTTCTGCGTGAATTATTATCCGAGGCAGAGTGGGGGGAAATTGTCCAACTGGCGACAGCATCGATTCAAGCTCAATGGACAGAATTTCTCCAGATCTCTAAGTCTGCCTAGTCCCTAGACCTGAATTACGAGGGCATTGAGTTTCCATGTTTTCAAGGTTTCCATGTTTTCGAGAGAGAGTTGTTGGGGGTGAATGGAGCTGAGTGCGATTAGTGCAGAGCGCAACTTCGCAGGAACCGCGATTCATGAACCAACCGCGATTGCAAATCAGGAGTTGAATCCATCACGATCAGGTTTACAGGAAAACAGGAGCAAGCAGGAGGTCAGAAGTTCCAAGCAATTTTGTGAAGCATCTGAGCGGCGAGAGCGCGGGAGCAATCGCGTTGTTGAGCGCGTTCAGAGATAACGTCTTCGATGGAGAGTTGATCGGCTTGAGAGAGAACGAGACAGCGAAGCAGGCGAACGGCTAGTTGTTGAAGTGGAGACAGGTCAGGAGACATAACAGAGACCTCTAAGAAAGAGATCAAGATCGAAGCAACAAAACCAGAGCGACAAACTTTCTAGCTGATAGAAACACTGACAAAGCGAGAAGCTAAACCGAAGCAATTAAGGGGAGCGATCGCAGAGGGTGGGGTGCCGTTTCTCATAGACCAACATCCATATCCATATTCATATCAAAACATATCAAACATGCATATCAATATCCAGCCAATCTACGAAAACGAGTAGGCAGAATCAATCCAGTGCGATCACTCAAAATCGAGACTAGGGGCGTTGACTGTGCCAACTAACCAAACGCAAAGGAACGAGTAATTCCAGTGTTTAAGCCGCATTTAACGAGCGATTCTGTTTTCATTCATGGGAACGATAGGGGAGCGATCGTATCTGCGAGTGATGAGAGTTGCTGTCGCGTTCAGCGAAAACTGACACCGATCCTATGTTATTTGTCCTCAGCGCCCAAAACATTGATCAGGTAGGGATTTGAAGGGAGGAGCGCTTGTTAGGAGGAATTAAGAAGAGTCGTCCTGGAGCGATCGTGATTGAGTCTTCTCAAAGCGGGAAACTGTATCCTGGCAATCGTTTTCGAGATTGGAGGACAAATAGCGTGGGATCTTCTAGAAAAAATTCGGACTAACAGCGTGAGATTTTGAGGAGAAGGAGTGGAATGTGGAATAAGGTTCAAATGCCTGTATAGCGCAATTTTTAGCTCTTTCCCCAGCGGACCAATAGCCGCGGGATTTTGGTCAATTATTGGCGAACGCGACATCAATATTCAACGATCGCACCAGCCAAAGTTCTCAATATTCAACGATCGCACCAATCAGATTTAAGTGGGGGTCAGAGCGGCTAACTCCAGAAAGCATCCAGATTATCAACCTAGAACTGTTCAGGACTCAGGCAGCATTCTAGACGTGTCTAAGGGGATGATTGGATAGATGCTCGTGCCAACAGAATGATAGAAATCACTTATGCCATGCAATCTAAATATGTATATCTATAAGCAATCCAAAACTAAATTGGATGATGCAATCAAATATGATATACATACGCCTGATATTGATATAAATATTTAATATGGATGAGCATATCAACAAACGGATTGCATAAGGGGATAAGTGGCTAAAACCTATATATACCAGTGATTTAAGGGGCTGTAGGGATGAGATGCTTGTAGGGATCAACATAGATATGCATAAGAAAATTGTATAGGACCGGATAGATATGGATTGCTTATAGATATGGATAGAGTAGGGATTGCATGAGTGTATGTTCAG
>NZ_KB731324.1:6255255-6255543 GCF_000353285.1 Leptolyngbya boryana PCC 6306 | reverse complement strand
GTTCTGCGGGTCTTGCACGAACTGTCGTCCACAGTCCCGACAGCGATAGTTCTGTTTGCCGTTATGGATTCTGCCATTTTTGACCGTGTGTTTTGACTCGCAACTTGGACAAGAAAGCATGACTGCGACACCAGGAAAACCTAGGTAGTGTTCTAGATGTGTGGGCATAACGTTATACTGCTCGCCCGAACTCATGACGATTGATGAATAATCCAATCACAGTATCATGCATCTTCTCAGTCTTGGAAAAACAGATCGTCTTTCTGGCAAGCCGCTTGATCCGAGTTC
>NZ_KB731324.1:0-18476 GCF_000353285.1 Leptolyngbya boryana PCC 6306 | reverse complement strand
TAAGCTGTAAATACGTAAAAGCACAGCACCGAGAGAGCTACATGAGTAAATCGTATCCCAGTAACCTCACTCCTGCCCAATATGAATTGTTGAGCGACCTGCTACCTGATGCAAAACCTGGCGGACGACCGCGAGAAGTAGACTTATGGGACATTCTCAATGCAATTTTTATGTTTTAGTCGAAGGGGTGCGGTGGCGAGCGTTACCTGGAGATTTTCCAGCTTGGCAAACGGTCTACACTTACTTTCGTAATTGGCGTAAGGATGGAACCTGGTTGAGCATTCACGACCGTCTCTATCGCTGCATCCGCATCGAAGTCGGGCGCTCTCCGAGCCCATCTGAAGCAATTGTCGATAGCCAAAGCGTGAAAAGTGCGGCAGGAGTGCATGCAGCAATCGAATTTGATGCAGGTAAGGTGATCAAAGGGCGCAAGCGATTCATCACGGTCGATACGCTGGGATTGATCTTACGGGTCTTTGTCACTGCTGCCAGCACCCCAGAACGCGCTGGCGGCAAAACTGTCCTCCAGCGGGTGCGACAACGCGGGAAAGCCGTGTCTCGTCTACACACGATTTGGGTGGATGGCGGCTTCGATGGCTTTCCCTTTATGCACTGGGTGGTCACCATCTGTCGTTGGATTGTCCAAGTGGTCTTACGCCCGGAACAAACCAAAGGCTTTGTCCTGCTCAAAAAGCGATGGGTGGTGGAACGAACTCTGGGCTGGCTGATGCACTGTCGTCGCTTAGTTCGGGATTATGAGTTACTTCCAGAAACTTCAGAGACTTGGATTTACTTAGCAATGATTCGGATCATGGTTAGGAGATTGGCATAAAATTTGACCGACTCCGACTTTTAAAACACCCTCTAAGCTATCATGTGATTCGTCCTCGCAGTCCGAAAACCTCTGCCTATCAAGAGATTGAGTTTGATTCAGTCTCTACTTGGAGTCAAGCTCAGCTACATCAACAGAAGCGCGTCGTTGTCATTGGAGACTTTAATAGCACTGCTTGGTCGGTTCGACTGCGACGATTGGAGAAAGACAGTCAACTGGTGAATTCACAACGAGGGTTTGGATTTCAACCCACTTGGTCGGCTGAATTTCCGCCATTGATGAAGATTGCGCTCGACCACTGTTTTCATGATCGATCATTGCTCACAGTTCAGCGATCGATTGGATCAGCGATTGGTTCAGACCATCTTCCACTTCTTGTAGAATTACGCAATCAGTGAAGAGCGAGTTATCGCCCTAAAATTCGCAAGTCTTGTGTCAAGTGCCAGCATCCATTGTGATGCTCAAAAACATAAGCACCTGCTGCTGACTGTTCATCGGCTTCAACCCAAGCAGCACCTTCTACATTGCGATAGGTTGCTGCATAATAGTCAACCCGAAACTTACGATCGCTGATTTCCCGAAATGCAAGCCGTACAAATTCACGTGCTTTGAGTCGCGTGACGAAAGATTTATCGGGAAAAGAGACATCGAGCCTTAGTCTCATGCGATTCGGTTGATTGTTGAGAGTCTGCTCTTGGTCGATAAAGCTTCGATTCATGCGATCAACATAGATCCAACCTTGATTCAATCCTAAACGGAATGCTTGATACAACTTCTTGTTAATTGAAAAGAACACTCGATCGGGCTGAGCATAGTTCGCAATTTTGACCTCTGACCCAGTGTAAGTATTACGTATCTCATTCTTTTGGTCGTCATATCCTCGCACAAAGTTCACGAAGAATTCTTGATAGGCACTGGGTTCGCAATGTTTAGGTTGCTTTGCTTTGACTGATACCCAACCTTTTGCAGTACATTCTACGGTTTCATAGTCTTCGAGTTGTGCATTGTAAGGATCAATGTCCGATCGACACCAGTAACGATCGTCATAGAAGAAAATACCTTCGTTGATAGGTTGCGGCTCTGAAGGGGTCAGCGATCCATCAGGGCGATCGCTGACAATAATGCGATCGTTTTGAATTTCGATCATTTCTCCAGAAGTCCCTGTCCAGTAGTACCCATCTTGAAGTAGATTCGAGGCAAGAGATGGGCGAGGACTGATGACTGCTACAACAAGTAGAGATGCTATAGAACGAAGCCTCATTAGTAATCTTATCAGTTAGCCCGCATACATTCAAGCATGGCGCTCCGTGCCTTCAGAAATCCGGTCATACTGGCACGAAACACCTCTTTGCCATCGAGGTGCAGTGTGACTTCATTCTCTGCATTTGCATGACGCATCATCCCCGCCATGTCAGCTAAGACTAGAATTCCAGAGTTTTTGCCGTAGGGGATCAGTGCTGCATTGATAGGAACAGGTTTGGCTCCCTTGAATGTTAAAGCAGGTTGAATCTCCTTGGCTTCACGAGTAGCAGGCAAGCTAGTCCCTTGAAATAGGATTGCACCTGCCATCTTTTGATGCGGGCCAAAAAACGAAACGATATTTGATGCTTTGGGACTTTCAGCAAATGAAACGGCACAATTCTTTCCAGTCCCATCTCCTGCGGAAGTCATCAACCATACTCCGACTTTGGGATCGTGAAACAGAATTCTTCCATATTTTGCTTCAAATTCTGCTTGTTTAACCCCCGCATCTAGCAAACGTATCATCGCCGGGTCTGGGGGAAGTGGTGTCTGTCTAGTGGGTTCAGAAGGGCGAGTGGGTTCAGAAGGGCGAGGGCTTTCGTTAGCAGGATGTCCTGGAATCGGAGCGCATCCTGACCAACCTGCACTCTGCCCCCCGACTGGGTAGGATCCCAGAGGGCATCCTCCTTCAGCCTGTACTGACTCGCCAGAGATTAACGCAGTCAGTATTACACCACATAGCAAAGTAAGTTTCAGTCGCATAAGATTTGTAGAGTTTGATGAGTTTAGAGGTTTCGCTGCGTAATGTTAGCCTTTCCAGCCTTGATTTTTACAATCAACTCCGTGAGTACTCATCGCTTCAATTTTGCCAGTTTGAGTATTCACGCGCCATGCATGACTGATCTGAGTGTAGTATTCACTCTCCGTCATTTCCACGATCGCTGCAATTGCGCGATCGACCTTGCCATTTAGCCGACAAAATCGAAAAGCAATCCTTTGTGACTTGGAGAAAGGAGGTAACTCTAAGACATCGAGAACTTGAGTCACGGGCTGACCGACTTGATCATACCTCAGCAATTCACCGAGCCATAGATACATTGCTTGACCAGGTTGTTCAACGACGTGAATCCGATGCCATTGGTCAATAACTGCACCACCTCCAGAGATTAACCCTTCAGGAACCTCAGAATAGATGAGCCCAATGTAGGGTGAAGTTTCTGCTTGAACCAACTTAGTTTCTGGCTTGATAGGGGACAGCATTGAGCTAGAAGGTATAGCTTTTGCAGGAATCTTAGCGTTGCCGCCTACGATCGTAAGACTGCTGAACAGTAAAAGAAACCCAAGCTGACGCATAAATTTGAGTTGCATCTGGAAAGCATCCTATGCATGTGTTGTATAGAGATATGGTTTACTCTCAATCAGGTTATGCACTCCCGAAATTTGTGTCTGTTTCTACTATTGTCAACCAAATCTCCAGTCAATTCCGCTCACCTATGTCGAATCATTGAAGTAAAAATCACGAAGGAAATTGCATAACCTCGCGAACGGCGAACTCTACATCCAAACAAGCGATTGACACACTCAATTGCGAACAAGCCAAAGATTAGACTCAATCGCTTGCTCCGATGATTGCTAGTCTAATTCGCTAAGTTCATTATTGTCCCAATTTGAATTAAGGAAACATTGAATGCGTAAGTTTTTGCCGATCTTTATTCTTTTGGCGGGTGGGTTGACTTCAGTAGCACCCGCGATCTCTGCTGAGTATGACAGAGGCGTTGGTCTTCGCGAGTATCCAAGTACTCACACAACGGGTGGATATGGTCAGGGTCAAGGGAGTAACTCTAACCGGGTAGAGAGTCCCTATGGTCGCTGGACTTGCCAAACCAACTGCTTCATCACGGAATGGTATCATCCAGACGGAGTTACACCTGGTTCAATCGGCTATCCTAGCCGAGTCAGGGACTCATTCGGTGGCGAGGTCAAAGTAGAAGAGCCAATCGAACCTGTTAGATTAGAAGAACCTGTGCGTCAGTTCACTGATAAAAGACAGTAAGTGACTTTGTGAACTGAAGCGAACTCTCAATCTGGACAGGCGACGCTCGATCGCTAGCTAAAGATTGGACTCAATCTATCACCCTGATGCTTGAGTCCAATTGTCGCTGATTTGTTGCTTGACTTCCTTCAATCATCCTTGATAGCGAAAATACAAGATGAACGACTGTTGCTTAAAAGCAGCATTTCGACAACAATAGTGTTGTTTTCCAGCAGCAGTGCGACCATGTTTAACAATGTCTCTGCGATGACAATCTGGGTAGCAAATGGGTGTCACTCTCTTTTTTCAATTGGCTATGGGTAGTCCTAAACAGGTAAGGATGCATTGTAGTGATGAATGAAGTACCAGATCGTTCCAATGTGATTGTCCACCTTCTTGGAGAAAGACAAGGTTTTTCGCACCAGTCGAGAGATTCTTTGGCGCAGGGTGCAGTTGAATCGTTCAATCCGGTTAGTCAAACCACTCTCCTTGCCAACCGCCCGATGCCGTTTACTGGGGAAAACTGCTGCATAAGCTGCCCAGAAGTCGGTATAGCAGATGGCACATTGCCGGTAGACTGGCGGCAAAGATTGCCACAAGGCTTTAGCTCCCGCTTCTGAACGGTTTCCGATATGCACCCCCACAATTTCCCGTGTCTTTGCATCTATCGCCAGCCAAACCCACTGCTTGTTCCCTCGGTGGGAAACGAACGACCACAACTCGTCGCACTGGATCGTTAATCGCCCCTTTTTTTAGCGCTCACGCTCACTCGTCGCGGCACAGTCACATATTTAGCGTTCACGTAGCGTTGCAGCCATAACTCAGACACCCCGGTGACTCTCGCAATTCCTGCTAACGACAGGCGTTCCAAGATCAGCTTATCAATCAAGTCTTTGGTCGCCTGGTCAATCAGTTTGTTCTGCGGGTCTTGCACGAACTGTCGTCCACAGTCCCGACAGCGATAGTTCTGTTTGCCGTTATGGATTCTGCCATTTTTGACCGTGTGTTTTGACTCGCAACTTGGACAAGAAAGCATGACTGCGACACCAGGAAAACCTAAACATCAGCTTTCATTTTATCCTTACCTGTTTAGGACTACCTTCCCGCGTTGTTCTGTTTTTGGTGAGTGAGTCTGCGGGATGGTTAACAGGATAAAATTTAGGAGTAAACGGCAGTTTTGCGTAGTTACCGTAGTGGAAGGATCTGCTTGGAGCCGACTAACAATCCCTAATTCATCGAAAAACGATTGGTTACCGCTCAAGCAAACCATTAGCCTCTGTGTGTAGTCGTGTTAACAGTCGTTATTAGTTTATCGGTTGGTGTTTAAAGTGAGGTCAGAACCAGCAAACCGACAAAAATTGAGGAGTTATGGTTCAAATTGATCATCAAATACCGCGATTGTTTGGTTGAATTTGTACTCTGTTGCAGAGCGCGATCAATCAGGATTAGTGGATGCGATCACAGAGCACATCATCTTCTGGAAGTCCAATCCCTACTACCGACTAGAGGAAGGATCTTGGAGCCTTTGCACACCGGATTGAATCTCGCGATAAACCGTATGCAAGTGCTGGAGTAACTCTTGTTGCGCCAAGTTATGAGTCTGCACCTCTCGCATCAGAAATGCCAGCACTTGCAGGGGACCATTGTGAATTTCTATCCAGGTTTGTTCTATCTGTTGTTGATGGGTCTGGATTTGTTGCTCTAAACGGTGTGATCGCTCGATCAATTGTCGATAGTGAGCGATCCAGTACACTACACCGCCCAATAGGACGATCGCCAGAAAGGAAGGCACCATGAATCCCCTGTAATCTAAGTGACTAGCGTGTTTTAGCCGGATAGATTTGGCCCCGTAGTTCGCCGTAGAATTCGTGTCCTTTGGTGTGCAGATTGAAGTAGAGCGCGCCTTTTCGAGCTAGAGCTTCTAACCCTGCAATAGTCTGAACTTGCTGGACTGGAAAATTAATGTCGCTGGGGCATCCTTCTGGAAGCGGCAAGGTAAGTTTTCCAGAACCCGGTTTGGGTGGAATGGGTAGTTGTTTGACAAAGGTTAGCCCCTTATTGGCGATCGTGCCGGATAATTGTCCTGATTTCAGCGTTTGTTTCAAATCCCCAAACTGAGAAAAGTCTACGATAATCGGTCCCAAAACGCCTGGCGTGCCGCAATGAATATGGAATGCGGTGACATTTTCGGCATCAACACCTGTGACTTGGAAGTCAAACTTCCCAGCACTGAGATTACTAGGGAACCGCAACTTTCCATAAGCGTAGGATTGGACATTGAGTTCGGGATCAGCTTCTTGAGCGGGATGTAAGTAGGCTTCGTACTCAGTGAAAGACTGATCGCCCTTCGGGACATTGGCAGCGATCGCGGGGACAAACCAACCACTGAGAATCACGATCGCGCTGATCACAACACCCATCAAAAATTTCATGCACTGTCACCTCAGTAAATTGCATAGTGGTTCCAATATGAAAGCAAAATTGCGATGAGATCATTAGCAGTTTCGGACAATCAGGACTTCCGGTTTTGACCATTCAGTATTGCACTTTTCGGCAATGACAGAATGAAGCTCAAAAACTAAAACGGTGAACAGCAAGCAATGAACGCTGAAATCTACAAAAGTTCAAGCCAGAAATGAAACCCTAACGCTTCAGGAGCATCAAAATATGACCGGATTAGTGGATGGCAGCACGATTGTTCTCAAGCGTACGGAGTCTAATATTGGATTCGTATGGCTCAATGGTCGTCTCGACAAACGTCTCTTGGGATTCGTTCCCACTACCAGTGACTCTAAGACGTGTTACTGGAAAGTGCATCAAGTAGATGTAGAGGTTTATCAATTCGAGAACTTGGGAGCATCAGGTAACGGTCAGGAATTTTGGCTAGATGCACAATTTGACACCGCTACAATCAGGCTTGCCTCAACTCAAGGTACCTCAACTAGCGGAACCCATTGGCGAGTTCGGCAAGGCACCGATGGCAGCTTTACCTTTGAGGCAATTGGGAGTAGCAATACGAGCCGGAAATTCTGGCTAAGCGTAAGCAATTCATCAGCTGAACTCGAACCCATGCCTTCTATAATGCTTGCCAGTCAGCCTATGTCTTGGCGAGTCCTGCGAGTTCCTGAACCGGGTATCCCCCTGCGATCGGGAGAAGTTGAACTCCGGACGGCTAGAGGCGAAGTTCGACTGCTGACTAGCGATATTGCTAGCCTTGCTCCTCTATCTGTCACATCCGCGTTTACTCAGTTGCGAGTGGGTCCAGAGACTGGCGTTACACTCTTTAGTGAGGGTAACTTTCAGGGAACGTCACAGCCTGTTTTAGGCGCGATCGCGGATTTGAAATCGACTCGTCTCACTAGTGTGCCGAGATCCCTGAAAGTGTGGTCTACGACAGGCAAGCCTTACACCGGGAAATGGGCAATCAAGGCTCCCAATGGACAATATCTCAGTCAAGCGCAGAGCGGCGTGATCACCACCCTACCGAATCCAGGGACAACCGAACTCTTTGCGATTCAGCCCCTTGCACCTGCAGCGAACGATCAGCAGCAAGTGAAGATTATGGGCGAACGCGAGGCTTTTGCCAGTGATTTGGCGGCTAGCCAGGGGCAACCATTGACCTTAGTGGAAGAAGATCTCCCCAACCGTCGCAAGTTTTCGCTAAAAGTGGGTAGCAATCGCTGGATTAGCTTTCAATCCATCAAATTATCCGGCAATCTAGTCATCAGTCTTCGTGCCTTGAATGGTCAATCTGTCTATGTCGAAGGCGAAAAACTCTTTGTCAATCCGGCAGCCGAAAGTGTGGTGTTCTTCCAAATGATTCGGCTTGATGGCAATAAGGTGGCATTCAAACACCCCAATGGTCAATATTTCTGTGCCGAAGGCGGTGGAGGGAAAGAAGTTGTAGCAAATCGATCGCAGATCGGACCTTGGGAAACTTTCGAGTTAGTTCAACTGATCGACAACCAAGTTGCAATCAAAGCGTCAACGGGCCACTATGTTAGTGTGCAATGGAGTGGAAAAAATCAGGTCTTTGCAAACCGCAGCGCGATCGGACCTTCGGAAACCTTTGAAATGCTATGGTCAGGTGCTTTTGGAGTGACCAATCAAGCGAAAAATCGTGCTATCTTCACTCGTGCGATTAAATTTGCTGAGAACGAAAGCCAGGTTGGGGAAGTTCTACCCGGAGAAGTGGCGCTCTACGAAAACGTCAGCTACTGGGGCAAAGCCTGGATTTTCCAAAGTGATGTCGCTCGATTTACAGATATCAATGGCTTAAATGATCAAGTGTCTTCGATCATCCTTGGCAATCAAACAGGTGCAACCATTTATAAAGACACACGCTACGGATTATCAACGACAACAGCCAACAGTGTTGAAGATTGGCTCACAACGGCACAAAATTCCCAGGGAATTTTGTCTTTGGGAGATCTGACTGACAAAATTTCTGTCCTACAAGCGAACTTAGCAGAAGATGTGGTGGAAGACACACCCTCACTTTTAGGATCGCAAATTGGCAATGATGCAATGTCATCACTGCGGATTTGGCGCAATCTCCCCCCTACTCAAGTTGGGATTGATTTCACCTGTTGCCTCAGTCAAGATTACAAACTCAACAGTGATCAGACCCTGCAAGAGTTCTCGTCCTATCGCACCATTTTGCAATTTCCGATCGAGGTCACAAGTGTCGATGTCTGGGCAACCGATACCACGAGCATTATGGTGGAGGATCAGGTCTATGTTGTGAATGAAGAGCGATCGGTGCGCTTGTCTCCCAATCAGATGCAGCGATTGATGATCACCAGCAAAGCCGAAGGCATCAACACCCCCGGTTTGAAAATTCGTACCAACACGATGCAATCTTTTGAACGGATTGTGATTTTCCCAGATAAATATGCCCACGGTAAACTAGCAGAAATTCCTGCCAATGGACTCTGGGAGGCAAAAGATAACGCTGGAAATCTTCTCGTCGATCGCAGCAAATTCAATCAATCTCAGATTGCAGCCGTCCAAACTTCGATCCAAAACACCCTTGCGACCGTGGAATATGTTTCCAATTCCAGCGATAAGTATGCCGTCGATCGCACCGTCAATCCTAAAAAGATTCTCAACCCTTGGAAGCTCAACTTGATGCGATCGGGCGGAATTGGCACGAACCGTTCTAACACTACTCTACCCGCGACAACAACCTTGAGTCAGGCTGATTTTGAAAACCTGCTGACCACCGCTACTGCTCAAGGTGGAACACTAGCGCAGGGAATTTTTAGCAGCGTTGGTAATGCATTGTCATCAGCAGTGTCAACCGCAAGTTCTGTCGTTGTGGGTGTGGCGAAGGATGTGGCTGATACCGTAACGGATGTGGCAAACGATGTGATTCATGTGATTACTGAAACTGCGGGTCAAGTCACAACTTGGGTGATCGATACTGCGGAAAAGGTGGGAGCTTTTGCGGAAGGGCTAATTCAACGGATTGGCGTTGCTCTCGAAAAGTTTATTGAGTACCTGCGCTTCTTGTTTGCCTGGAATGACATCTTAGAAACACAGCGTTACTTAGCAGAAGCGATCGAGGTAACATTGCGTTCAGATCGGTTAACTCAGATGATCGCAGACCCGCTCCGAGACCTAGTGGGAAATCAACGTAAAACGCTCAAGGGTGATATGGAGCAACAACGTCGAAAATCCGCTCAGAGCAGCACTTCGATCAAGGGTGACAATAAACAACCCGAAGCCTTAGAGTGGTTGTTTGCTAAATTAACGTCAATTACCGATGGGGGTGCTGCGGGCACAGATTTTCCCAGTGATGCTAAAACCGATCCCGCGATCGCACAAGTCGGCAACTCGTTCTTTCAAGAATTTGAGCAGATCCAAACGACTTTTTTGGCGGGAGTCGAGAGCTTGGGAGATGCGATTGCAAAACTCATTGCTAATCCTAGTCAACCGCACAAACTCTTGAGTGCTTTGTTTGCTTTGGTCAGCCAGGTGATGGATGATTTCCTGGATCTGTTGCAGAGCCTGCTCAATGATCTGATCGTGGTGATTCCTAGCATCCTGTCGCAGTTGCTGCAATTCATGCAGGTCGAAGTCAACATCCCCTTTGTGAAAGCATTGTTCCGCCAGATTAGCGGAGGTCAACCCCTAACGATGTTAAATCTCGCGACCTTGCTCTTAGCGATTCCGGTCACTGTCACCTCCAAATTGATCTGGGGTCGTACCCCCTTTCACAATGAACCCAAACTCGCACTCGCACTAGATGAGAGCGCCAACTGGAGCCTCACTGCCTTGATTGTCGATTCAGTCAGAGGTCTCTGTGATGTAATTTTGGACTCGCAACCTGAGCGGAAAGAAGGACAAGTGACTCCTAAATTCATGACGCTCCTTGAGAAATTCACGGTTGTTCTGAGTCTTACTAGCGTGGTCGCCTCTATCTTCATTGCTGATACCCTGAATAAAAAAGAGGGAGAGCTTTCTGATGCAGACCGATGGTCAATCTATCTCTATATTTTCCGAGGTTCAATGTTGTGTCTAGAACTCTTCAGCTTGGTCTGCATTCATAAATACTTGAAGATGACGCACAAAGATAAAACTCAGCCCATTCCATTTGAACGCTTGAGGCGGATGAATGCAGGAACGATGGTTCTGAGTTCAATCTTGGGTGCGATCGATATGGCACTATCGAGTGTGTATGTTGAGCGCTCACAGGCATCACCTGCCAAAGACGCAGCGAACGTGACGACGACGATTCCGCAAACCCTATCATTTCTGCGTCTCCCCATTCTGTCAGACAAAGCTCCCCAATTGCCTCTCGTCTTGGCGGCTTTAGATGGGGTTTGCTATGGGTATGCCCTGGTAGTAGGAATTGTAGATTTAGCGGATGGGTAAGTGGATGAGTGAAACGCGATTCGCTTTGCGAAGCTCCGAAGGATCGTCCCAACTCAACTGGGCATTAGACCGACTTCAGATCGAAACCTGTTGGCAACGGGGATTGACTGGGGCTGGAGTGCGAATTGGGCATTTGGATACAGGAGTGGACTCGAAGCATCCAATGCTATGCGATCGCATTGCCACCTTTGCCCAATTTGATCCGTGGGGCGATCGAGTTCCAAATGCTCAACCTTGGGATTCTGGCAATCATGGAACCCATACCGCTGGATTGCTCTGTGGGGAAGCGATGCCTTCGGCACACGGAAACGTGAGCGGCATTGCTCCCCAAGCAAAACTCTGCTCTGGCATGGTGATTGAAGGCGGACATCCCCTGGTTAGAGTGCTAGCAGGACTGGATTGGCTTTTGGATCAGCAAATCCGAGTGCTCTGTCTGTCGTTGGGCGTACCGGGCTATAATCCCTTGTTTGAGATTGTTTTAGCTCGATTACGTCAGCAAGGGGTGCTTACGGTTTGTCCGATTGGCAATCAGGGCCGACGAATTGCTTGTTCTCCCGCCAATTATCCAGGGGTGCTTGCGGTCGGCGCGATCAATGATCAAGACCAAGTTCCAGGCTTTTCAGGAAGTGGGGTTGCGATCGTTGCACCCGGCGTTCATTTGCTATCTGCTCAACCGGATGGCAATTTTGCGAGCCAAACTGGAACGTCGATGGCGGCAGCGATCGTGGCTGGAGTTGCAGCGTTACTCTTCCAAGCTAAACCGACGGCAACAGTTGAGGAGGTAGAACAAGCCTTGCTCAAAAGCTGTACGCCCCTGCCTCACCTGCCCCCGCAGCGAGTCGGTCATGGATTAATCAATCCGATCGCAGCCGTGGAGTATTTGTTGAATGGTAAGGAATGCGATCTCGCTCCATTCCCCATTTCAGAGATCCCTCATCGAGTTGATCCAAGATTGCTGCGACAGCTTGATGCTGCAAATTTAGAGGACTTGATTGCTGCGATCGCCCTTGTTTCAGGCAATCGTGAACCGATCCTCCAGCGACTTCATCGTCCACCGATTCAATTGAAGTGGATTCCAAGCGCCAACGCGATCGCGCTCATGGCAACGCCAGACGTGCTTTATGCACTGTTGGACGAACCGGAGGTTTATTTTCTCAGTTCAACGACTATCGATCCATTCTATTTAGGGTAAATCAGTGTGTCTTTAGCGCTCTTGGAACAGTATGCAATGAAGTTGATCGATTTAGAAACGGCGGTCGATCCAGTTCTGGAGGAGCAGCTTTTCGATTTGTTGCTTGTCCGCGATCGCATCGAGTGCTTACGGAAGGACTATGATGCGGCTAATCTTCAGAAACTCCTTCATCTCGATCAGCGATTACAACAACAAGGAACCCGAATTGCTCAATTTCTTAACTTACCGAACTGCCGAACTACTGTAAAGCCGACTGAGGATGCTTGGTGGTGGTGGTTTGAGCCAGCAGGAGATTGGCGCGATCGCTACGACTGGTTGTGGAGTGCGCTCTGTGTACCGATGATGGCAACCTCTGGAGCATTACTTCTCGATCTGAGTGGGCGTTTCCTCTCCGGTGGTATTGATACCTTTGGCGCGTTGATGTGGTCAGTCAAAGTTTACTAGCGCTTCTAACTGCCAGTGGAACGTTTACAAAATCGGGAGAGGCGGGAATTGAAAACACACTTCGTCGCTTTCACATTCCGACTTATCATCTTCAGGAAGTCAAATTCCTCCTGGCCCTAGCGCTATTGCTTGGATTATTTGGAACACGATCGTTGCTCCCTAATATTGCAGCGGGCTATCTCAAACAAGCTATCAAAGCTCAGCAAGAGAAACATCTAGTCCTCGCGCAGACTTACTATCAACGTGCCTTGAAACTTGATCCAACTCACTCACAAGTTCATTACTATTTAGGCACACTGCATGAGGCACTCCAAAATTCCGAGGAAGCACAAGCCGCTTATCAAATTGCTGTTCGGAGTGGATCTGAACCTGCGGTCAATCAACTTGCACGACTCTATCTCATCAAAAATCAACCCGACAAGGCAGTTTCACTCTTGGTCAATTCGATCGATCAAGTTCAAGATGCTGATGTGAAGTATGCCTTACACAAAAACTTAGGCTGGGCAAGGTTTCAGCAGAATTGGCTAACTGAGGCTAAAACTGAATTGCAAAGCGCGATCGCAATTAACGCCGAAGCAGCAGATGCCCACTGTTTAATGGCTCAAGTCTTGTCTAATCAAAAGCATCTATCCGATGCCAAACTAGAATGGCAACGTTGCCTTGCGACGGCAGATTCGCGCTTGCCGGAACACGATCGCTGGATTCAGCTTGGACGGCAAGCCCAAGAGAGCTTGCAGAGAACGCCGCCCTTAGGTAACGTTGTGCGTTGAAACGTTCCTGCTAACCGTTGTGCTAGTAAAGTACAGGACTTTGCTTCTGGAGGGTTCAATGCTGGATCTAACCCGACACCGTTGTCTTGTACTTGCAGGACATAATGATCTTCACACTGTTGTCCAGTCACAGTAAGCCGAGTCACTCCCTGAGCATGTTTTCCAACATTGCACAAGGCTTCCTCCAACCATAAACACAAGTCTCGTTTGAGGTCTAGCGTCAGTATGGATGACTCCAACGGCGCAAAATTCCGCACCTTCACTTGAATGGTTTTGAAGTGGGGCAGTTGGCGCTTTAGCGTAACCGCATACACTTCATGAAAAAGGTGATGGAGTGGATGATTCAGGTCAATCTGAGTCCCTTCTCCAAGACGTAGTATGTGTTCCGTTGTCTCAACCTCAGATGGGTCGGTGAGACTATGCCCAACCGCACGAATTTCAGCATTCAACGCATCTAATCGCTGAAGCAAATCCGTCGATCGCCCTTTTTGTACATCCCGCATTAACAATGCCAAGGTTTGCAGCGGACCATTATGAATTTGCGTCACTGCATGTTCCATTGCGCGTTGCCGAATGCTTTGTCGTTCAATAATCTGTTCGTAATACTGAAGCCGTTCCCGATACAAACGATCGACTAAATCCTGCAACCGATTAAAAAACAAAATCAGCACAATTTGAACGCCCATCGCAGGTCCGAGTGCGATCGCTAAATCCAGTCCCCGCAACGTCGTCAATTCAACTGGATGAAAGATAAAGTACGTCAGAATCGGCAGTGCGATCGCACCCCAAGTTAGGATCGCCACCCCAATTAAACGGCGAGGACGCAGCATAATCATCATCAACATCAGAATCAGGAACAACCCAGAAATTAACGGCGGCAAACTGCCCACTAAAGGCATCTCCGGCGAAAGGAACGCTTGCAGCGTAAAAAACCAACTGGGGATGATCATCAAGAGCACGGCTAAAAAAAAGCCAACGTGCATCACCTGCTGCAAGCTCTGCGGCACTATGTAGAGACGAATCAGCAGCGCCAGCGAGCATATCACGAGCAACGGAGGTGCAATTAAATTGAGCGGCGAGGGGTGCGGTTCTAGACGATGCAGGATCGTAGCAATGATTGCGCCGAACATATTCAAGCTTAAAACTGCTAGCATGACTCGTCGTTTCAGAGCATTTTGGGAATCGAGCAGGATAGACATAGCACTTAATCCAGTAACCCAGTTTCACGCGCACGAATTTGCGTGAGCGCTCGTACATTTTTACCTTCTTCTGGATAGATCGCTAACGCGTCTTGAATTTTCGACCAATAGTGACGGATCATCCGTTCTGATTTGTGCATGGTCTGCGCGATTGCTTTGTCCTGCAATCCTTCTTCAAACGCTAGTCGCAGCACTTCTAACCACTCTGGTTTGACTTCTAGATCCGTTTGTAAATCTTTTGTATGCGTCAAACCCTGCATTGCCCACTCCATCCGCATTAGCGTGGCATCGATGCTGAGGCTTTTGTCTGCAATCGTCAATCCGCCTTGATGAGCATCCATGTCTGGCATGAGGCGGATCAAGGCTTTTACATTACTACTTTGCACCATTAAGTTTAGGGTTGGATAGGTTTGCATCAGGTGTTTTAGCAATCCCAATCCATGCTCTACGTGAGCCGTTGTTTCAGTAGTTTCTGGCAAGGATAGATCTACAATCACTAAATCGAGTGCCTGCGCTTTGGCTTGGACAAATGCGTCTTGAACCGTTTGGGCTGAAAGAATCTGAGCATCCGGGAAGCGATCGCGAACGAGTTCGATTGTCCCATTCAGGAGAAGTCGATGATCGTCTACGATCAGAATGTTGAGCGACAGCAAATTTGTTGAGGAATCAGGTATCATTGCGTTCGGAACGATAGGGCTGTTAGTCAACTCTCAATTGGCAGATTTGACCAGTACTAAATTTTACCTGGCAATCAAATCCACGCTCAAATTCAACGTTGACCCAACCCGGTTTGCGCTGGTCATCGCTTGGTAAAGAATTTATGTGTCAGTGGATACACCCCAATGATCGATAAAGTTCTGGCTTTGGCTAACGCCTGTACTGCCCATTCCAAAGCTTGAGAAGAAGCATTGTCTAGATGCTAGTTGTCATTTTGCGGATTAATTTGGGGGAATCTCATGCATCTGTTGTTGGAATTGTTGCCTCTGGGTTTGGGCTTGTCCAGCCGCCATACTTGTGGTGCAACCGCATCGACTCTCACCGTATCAATTGCGTGATCGACTCCGGCTTCTCCAGTCATACTTTGCAGTGCCTCAACCGGATGTTCTACCTTGACGCTCGTTTCGGCTCCCAGAGCTTTTGTCGTCCTGAAGATAGCTCTATCTTCAGCAATTTGAGCGCTCATAAAGGCAGTTCTAGCAAGAATGATGTCCCTTCTCCTAACCGCGAATTTACTTGAATGCAACCTTGATGTTGCTCGACCATGATTTGTTGGGCGATCGCTAATCCAAAGCCTGTGCCCTTGCCCACAGCCTTCGTCGTAAACAAATGCTCGAAGATGCGTTTCTGAACCGCTTCTGACATTCCTGTGCCATTATCTGAAATCTGGATGGATACGTACTCATCAGATGCCCAGGTTTGAAGCGTAATTTGATTTGGGCAAGCTCGAAGGTCTGACAACGCTTTCCCTTGATTGGATTCTTCTAACGCATCGATCGCATTTGCCAGCAGGTTCATAAACACCTGATTCAATTGTCCTGGAAAGCATTGAACTAGCGGCAGGTTACCATATTGTTTGATTACCATGATTGCAGGACGAGACTCAGTTGCCTTCAGTCGATGCTCCAGAATCAGAAGGGTACTCTCAAGTCCATCATGAACATTGAAGGCTTGTTTTTGATCCTGGTCGGCACGCGAAAAGAGGCGTAAACTCCGACTGATTGCTTGAATCCGGTTGACTCCTTCTCTCATCGATCGCATCACCTTAGGGAAGTCCTCTCGCAAAAATTCCAAATCGATCGCGTCGATCTCCTCAAGAATCGCTGCACCTGGCATCGGATATGTTGCTTGATATAAGTCAATCAGCTGAAATAAACTCTGGGAATAGTCCACAGCAGGTTGGATATTGCCGCTTAGATAGCTGACTGGATTATTAATTTCGTGAGCAATTCCTGCAACCAAATTACCCAATGCAGACATTTTTTCGCTTTGAATGACTTGCAGTTGAGCTTGCTTTAGATCTTCAAGGACTTGCTGTAATTCTAGAGTTTGCTGTTGACGACGATGGGATTCCACAATCAAAGAAATCAAATGCGCGGCAGAGCGAATAAAGTTCTGATCCGCTTGACTCCACTCTCGTTTCGTCCCCACCTGTTCACAACAAATGACTCCTCCAACTTGTCCATCTAACTGAAATCCAGAATCCAACATCGACTGAATGTTGAGAGGAATTAAATACCCCTCCCTAAATTCACAAGTATTCGGGTTGGTTTGGGCATCTTCTGCCACGATCAAGGGTTCTGATTCAACCGCAGCAAAATAATTGGGATAATCGGTGACCTGTAATTCGATCCCTTGAACGTGTTGCCCGTGGCTCTGCTCAAACAAGTCCAAGCATCGGATGCTCGTACGGTCTGGATCAAAGAGCCAGACGCTTACCCGCTCTACCTGAAGCACCCGTGCTGTCACTTCGGTCAGTTCTTCTAAGGCTCCCTGAAAATCGCGTTGGTTAAGGGCTTCGCTTTGAGACAGTTGAATCAGCGCTTGAACCTGAGCTTGTAAACTTCGCTCCGTTGCAATCCAAGATTGACGATCCGCTTGCAGTTGAGCGATCGATTTCTCCAGAAATTCAATGTAAGCTTGAGTAGATTGGGGCTGTGGAAATAGAGCCGACATGCAGCAATGAGGGGTGAACTTCGCTCCCTAGAATGCCCCGGATCTCAGGCGTTTCATCTTGAGTTGGCAGAAATATTGTGTGATGATTACCTGCTGGGCGAGAAGAGATATTCGCCTTTCTGGTTCTGCACACTGCAATTTGGCAGGAACAACAAGTCTACTTGAGCTATGAGCACGGGAATGGTCAACAAGTTGAACGAGTCGTCAATCCTCTAGAATGAGTTGACAAAGGAAGCACCTGGTATTTAGTCGCAGCGGTTGAGGAAGTGGTGTGCTCTTACCAGATTTTGCATTTGCGAAATGCTGTCTTGACAAAGTTTCATTAGAGTTGTTGGTTAATAAGCTCAAAAATCCTTAAAGCTCTTTCGTAGTAGGCATTTCGGCGATTTAATTGTGAAATCCTTCAAACCCTCACCATACCAGCATTGCAGCGATTTTTGTCACTATTCCCCAACAGGTCTATTGTTCCTGGTCTGAGTTTAGTCGCGACTTTTCTCTACTTAACGCTGCTTAATGCACCTACAAAAGCTTCAGACGATGTAATTAGAATGAGAGATGATGAGCAACTCAGTCTGAGCAAGTTGGTTGGACACCTCAGAGGAGGTCATGATGCAACACAAATCTCATGCTTTAGTCATTGGCGGTAGTTTGACAGGGCTGCTCATGGCTCGGATACTGGCAAACCATTTTGATCTCGTTACGATCGTTGAGCGCGATGTCTACCCGGATCAGCCAATGCCACGAAAGGGCGTGCCCCACTCTCGCTTTCCACACACGCTGATGCTACGGGGACAACAGATCTTTGAACAGTTGTTTCCGGGGCTTAGAGGATGTTTTAAAAGACAATTGAGGCTGTAAAAAAGCTCTCCGGTCATAAGCTTGTTAGGTGACAATACAACTGGCGAACGAACGTCAGGGTATTGGCGAGCTAAACCTTTCTCCGGACGATTGCGTACTGCTTGACTCGACGAGTCAAGTGCCGAGCAAGAAAAAGACACTCTGAGAGAGTTCCATCGATACATGGAGACGCGAAGAGTGTCTGGAAAAGTCAAAATATATCAAGTCCAAGTGTATATGACCGCACGAGAAAAAGGCTTCACGCAAGTAGAAGCCGCAGAACTGGCTGGCTTTTCTGCCCGAACCGGACAGCGCATCGAAGCAGGCGACCATCAACCGAATCGAGGACGCATCCGTGACTGGCGCAGCACCCCTG